>JAYGDV010000464.1:0-10043 GCA_046582735.1 Planctomycetota bacterium | reverse complement strand
GAGCTTCTCGAGCTCCACCTTTGCCGTTCCACCGGACCAGTGTGTGAAGCGGGATGAGTAGATGTGGGTGAGGTCAAAGATCTCGCCGAAGGAAGGAAAGTCGGCCGGTTCCGGTTCTTTTTTCCCAACACGTTCCCCGGTTCCCAGCGCGCTGCAGGAGCTCAGGGAGATGGCTGCTCCGCCGAGTCCCGCCGCCATGAAATTACGGCGCCCGAGATTTCCAGCCACTATGTCCATACACTCTGCTACGCACATCTTGTCACCTCGTGGTTGAATGAGCTTTCCCGGTATGCACCCCGGCTGTAGAGGATGCTGCTGCGGGGCCAACTGCTTTGCAAGAACACTTTTACCGGCCACTGTCGGCTTCTTCGTGCTTGCCAGCAGGGGCAGGCACCTGTTCAATCAAGGACTCGCGCGGGGCTTCCCGGCGCGGATTCCAGCTGGAGAGAGCATGCCTGACGATTACCACATGAGCCCCGGGCAGTTTCGTGAGCTTGGCGGCAAGCTGCTTGATTATATTGCCGAGTACCGCGAGGGGATCGCCGACCGGCCGGTTCTTTCAAAGGTCAAGCCCGGTGAGGTGGCGGCGAGATTGCCGGCGGGACCTCCCTTACAGGGAGATTCCCTTGAGGGGATTCTCGAGGATATCGACGAGATCGTCATGCCCGGTATTACCCATTGGCAGTCGCCGGGGTTTTTCGGTTATTACCCGGCCAACAGCTCTCTACCTTCGGTTCTTGCGGAGCTGCTCTGTGCCGGCCTCGGTGTCCAGGGTATGTCCTGGGTAACGAGCCCTGCCTGTACTGAACTGGAGGTGCGAATTCTTGACTGGCTGGCTGAGATGCTCGGTTTGCCGGATTCCTTCAGGTCGGATTCAGCCGGTGGTGGTGGTGTTATTCACGGTACCGCCAGCGAGGCGGTGCTCGCCGTAATGGTTGCGGCGCGTGAGCGGCGAAAGCAGGCAGAGGGTTACGAGGGGGGGGACTTGACCGGCTATTGTTCATCCCAGGCGCATTCCTCGGTTCCCAAGGCCGCCTCGATTTGCGGCATCGGGACAGAGAACCTGCGCCAGGTGGAAGTGCAGGAGGATCTGGCAATAGATCCACAGACGCTCGAGGCGGCTATCGAGGCAGATCTCGCTGCGGGACGATCGCCCTTCTTTCTTTGCGCGACGGTCGGGACCACCTCCACCTGCGCCATCGATTCAGTGGCAGAGTTGGGCCGTCTTGCCCGCAGGTATGATCTCTGGCTCCATGTCGATGCGGCCTATGCCGGTAACGCCTGTGTCTGCCCTGAGTTTCGTTCCATGATCGAGGGGGTTGAGCTGGCGGATTCTTTCAACTGCAATCCGCACAAGTGGCTGCTCACCACGTTTGATTGCTCCACCCTCTGGGTGTCCGACAGGGAATGTTTCACCCGGTCGCTTTCGGTTACGCCTGAGTACCTGCGCAGCCCCCAGGGTGACCGTGGAGAGGTGATCGATTACAGGGACTGGCAGGTGCCGCTGGGGCGACGATTCCGGTCACTCAAGCTCTGGTTTGTCCTGAGATGGTACGGAGTCGAGGGGCTGCAGACTTTTATCCGTGAGCAGGTGAGGCTGGCGGAGCTTTTCGCTGAACTTCTCAGCCAGGATGACCGATTTGAGCTTGCCGCCCCGGGGGGACTCGGCCTGGTCTGCTTTCGCTACCTTGGCTCCGATGAAGAAAACCGGGAGCTGCTGAAGGCTGTCAATTCAGGCGGGGAAATATTTATTACCCATACGGTGATTCCCGTCGCAGGGACGGAGAAGTACGTTCTGCGGTTTGCAACCGGGTCCATCTCCACGAGGGAGGAACATGTCACCCGGGCCTGGGAAATTATCCGCTCGACTGCCCCGGGAGGCTCCTGACAGGCCTTCATTCAGCGGTTGAAACAGGGCTGGATAATTCCCTAAACCGAAGTTGCCGTCTTTGAAAAGCACCCTTAATATCGCTTGCACGTAAGGGGGGCACCTTTCTGGGGAATTGTGAACCGCTTACGGATTCAGCGTTAGGGGGGCGGGCAGTCCCGGGCGTTTTTAGTGCCCGGGCTGGCAATCCCGGGGCGCTGTTTCGGTTTTTCAATGGGCAGACTGGGGATTCCGGGAACTCGTCAGAGTACTGGAAATCAGCGGGCCATGAGAACGGCCCGGCGGGTGATCTTATTCCCGGCAGGTCCCGGTTATTTTCCAGGGCGTTGCAGGAGGGGTTAAGTGTTTTCGCGGAGGATGGAGATTACCTTCGCGAACTGAGTTGTGGGGGCGTGTGCCCCCCGTGGTTGTCGTTGCCCCCTGGTGGTGGCCGGGGCAACGTATAAAACAAACGTCGGGCCACCGTTTGTAGATACTGGGGAGGTCAGGAACATGTGTCATTATTCAATGAACACCAGGGTTCTGGCGAGTTGTTGTACGGCAGGGGACAGGCAGTTTTCTGCAGTCCGGTCTGCCTTGGGGAATACGGGCCGTCTCGTTTTCGGCAGTATTGTTCTGTTTACAGTTCTTTTTTGCGGCGGCGAAGGTGTCTTTGCCGGCGCTGGAGATGAGGAATGCCGCAAGCCGGAAAACCCGGTAGGCCCTTTACCGACTGATAACGAGGTCGGCAGGCGAACTTGGACCAGGTTGGAGTGGACCACGCAGCGCAATCTCCAACGCAAGGTGGTGTACGGAAATGATGACCGGCAGGATGTTTACCAGGTAAACAACCAGGGCGTCCTCAGGCTGTCCGATGCGACCTGTGCGCTCGTGGCTCCGAGGAATATCGAGAGGGAGCCGGATGGCCGGTACATCCTCTCAGGCCGGGACCTGCGGACTGCCCGCAATCTCTGCGCCTCCGAGCCCTTCGGCTCTCAGCCGACCTCGGCTTTCTGTACAGGGTTTCTTGTCAGCCACGATGTCATTGCCACGGCAGGGCATTGCGTTCCCGCAGGCGGCTGTGATGGCACGGCATTTGTCTTCGGCTACAAGATGGTGAATTCGAACACTCCCAAGATGACCATGGAGGAAGACGATGTGTACTTCTGCTCCGAGGTCGTCGGGCACCGTATGTCGGGTGGAGTTGATTATGCCCTCATCCGGCTCGATCGCTCGGTTGTCGGCAGGGAGCCGGTAGAAATTCGCCGATCGGGAAAGGTGCCTGACCGCGCACCCCTGATCATGATCGGGCATCCTTCGGGGCTTCCACAGAAGATCGCGGGGGGGGCACGGGTAAGGGATAATTCTCCCAGCAGCCATTTTGTCGCTAATACCGACTCCTATGGCGGCAACTCCGGCTCGCCGATCTTCAATGAAGCGACCCATGAGGTGGAGGGAATCCTTGTACGCGGGGTCACCGATTATGTCGCCGAGGGTGGCTGCAATGTGTCCAACCAATGCGATGACGATGGCTGCGGTGGCGAGGACGGAACTCGCGCAACGCATTTTGCCGACCTGGTTCCGCCTCCAGGCGGGCGGGTGGTCTACGAGGTCTATTTCGGCCGCTGCGGCAATATGCGACGGCTGGGCGAAACAGCTGAAGACCACTGGATCCTATCCAGCCTCGAAATCAATACCGAGTATTGCTGGCAGGTGGTGGCTTCAAATGACTGCGGCTCGGTTACCGGGCCCACCTGGAGCTTCACAACGGGTGAGGAGACGGGCCCCGACCCGGACCTGCCCAATGACACCATCGAGAATGCCTGGCCGATCGACGGTTCCGGTGGCACCCTCGAGGATCTGAGTGATTCTGAGAGTCCGGCTCTCTGGTGGATCTGGGAAGCGCCAGCCAGTGGCATGGTGGTCTTCGATACCGTCGACAGTGGCTTCGATACGTTGCTTGCGGCCTATGATTCAACTGAGCGAATGCTGGCGGATAATGATGATACCTACCACCTGCAGAGCGAGGTCCGCTTTGAGGCGCGAACAGGGGAACGCTACTACATCTCGGTCAGTGGCTACAGCGGCGCAACAGGCGCCATTGTTCTCAACTGGTCTCTTGACGGTGCAGTCGTTCCGGGGCCTGGCCCCGGGCCTGTTCCCGGACCTGGGCCGGGCCCGGATGGCCGGCCGGCCAACGACGACATCGATGACAGTGTTGCCATCGATTCGCAGGCAGGCACCAGCGCTGCTGACAGCTCCGAGGCAGGAGACGAGGCCTGGGAGGATGACCTCCTCGGCACCGCCTCGATCTGGTGGGAGTGGATCGCTCCTGTCGGGGGAGTACTCAGTGTCGATACATTCGGCAGCGGGTATGACACGACCCTCTCGGTGTTGCTTGGAAGCTCTCCGGGTGACCTGGAGGTTCTTGACAGCAATGACGATACCAGTGGCCTTCAGAGCCGGGTTGAGTTCTCCGCCGTGGGCGGTGAGAGCTACATGATCCGCGTAGCAGGCTACCGTGGAGCCACCGGTAGTGTTGTCCTGAACTGGAACGTGGTAGAGCCCGATGGGCCTGTTGTGGGCCCGGTTCGTTTTCTGCGCTCCGATGCTAACCAGGATGGGCAGGCGGACATGAGCGATGCGGTCGCGATTCTCGGCGATCTCTTCCTCGGTGACGTCCCGGTGGGGGACTGCCGCGACAGCATGGATGTGGATGACAACGGTTTCGTTGAGATCACCGACGGCATCTACCTGCTTACCTTCCTGTTCAGCGGGGGCAATGCCCCGGCAGCTCCCTTTGATAATTGCGGAGTCGACAGGGGTGGCGCATCACTCGGCTGTGAGTCCTACGCGCCCTGCGCGCAGTAGGTTTGAGCGTCTATTGAAAAAGGCCGGTCGGCATTGGAATATGCCGGCCGGCCTTTTTTTCGCCAGGGAGGATTATTTCAGGAGCTTGATGCGTACATTGCGGTACATCACCGACGAGCCATGGCCGGCGAAGCCGAAATGGCCTTCCGTACGGTCCTTGCCGCCGACCTTCTTGCCCATGAACTTCGTGACCTTGCTGAGGTCGGTGTCGAGGATGGTCGTGCCGTTGAGTTCGACCTTGATCTTCGATCCCTGGACAGTCACCTGCTGGTAGTTCCACTCGCCCAGGGGGCGCTGGTAGCCGCGATGGGCAGCGACCATGCCGTAGGCCGAGCCGTGGTACTGGCGCGGGTCGAGCTTGGCGTAGCCCTTGGCGCTGTTGTCCAGCACCTGGAGCTCGCACATCCCCACGTAGGCCGGATCACCGCGTCCCGGGTAACGGATGGCGAGGCCGTTGTTTCCTCCCCGGGGCATATTGAACTCGAACCGTACTACGAAGTCCGCATAGACTTCCTTGGTGTAGATCGTTCCTCCGCCCCGCTTGGGGCAGGTCAGGGCTCCATCGGTCACCGTGTAAGGCCCAATCGGCCCGACCCAGCCGGTGAGGTCTTTGCCGTTGAAGATAGAGGTGAATTCTTTTTCTCCCGCGGTGGAAAGAATCTTGTTGGCCTCTTCTGCGCCGATTTCACGGATGGCGATATTCCGCCAGCGGATCTCTCCTCCGTGGGTCTGGAGCTGGATCGGGCCGTTTCTGCGCAACGGCAATTTCCTGTTCCAATAGTTCTCCATCGGCGCCATGTCGATCACCTGCTTGCCGTTGAGCCAGACGGATGTCCGGTCCCCGACCTGCAGGATCCGGAAGCTGTTCCACTCTCCGAAAGGTTTGTCAGCGAGGACGGAGGGGTCTTTTCCGGGCGCGCCCTTGGAGTTATTCCACAATCCCCCTGAACCCTTGTCAGCGCCGATCTTCCACTTGCCGCCTTCCTTGGTGTAGTCCCAGATCTGCACCTGGGGAGAGGCCCTGAGATAGATTCCGCTGTCGGCCTTGGCGACGGTCTTGTAGTCGATCAGGAACTCGATGTCTCCGTAGCTTTTTTCGGTGGTCAGGTAGACGCCGTGGCCATCGTTGACGAGTTCGCCGTTTTGCACCGACCAGTGCTTCTGCGCGTCGGCGAGGTCCGCGGCTTGCTTTTTCGCACGATCTTCTTCACTCATTTTCGCGAGCTTCTGGGGGTTGAAATGTCCCATTCCACGCCAGCCGGTGAGGTCCTTGCCGTTGAAGAGAGAGGTGAAGCCGGCCGGGGGGTCTGCAGCGTCGGCCATGGGAGAAAGGACGCAGAGACTGAAAAGCAGAAACAGGGGCACGGTGATCATGCGCATGGGTGTGTTCCTCGGGGAAATAATAGACGCGACCGCTGAGACTGGCTCACCTGGTCGAAAGAAACTTCGGCGGAGCAGGATTAAGGTCCAGTGGGTTTAAGAACCCTTGCTCCGATCCAGACGCCTTCCAAGCTAACCAGAATCGCTGCGGGTGTAAAGGCTCTCGCTGGGAACAGGCCGGTGCGATGGAGCTAGTTCTGCCGCTGGGCTTCGCGGTGCAGTCGCTGGATGCTCAGCTCCATGCGGGCCCGGGCTCCCTCGTCCCTCTCGCGGCTGACAACCTCTTGGAGTTGCGGCAGCACCCCGACATCATTGCGATGAGCGAGTATCTCCGCCGCCTGGGATCTCATATGGGGGGAAGGGTCACTGGCCGCGATTTGCAGGAAGAGACCGCGCGCCGCGGGATTCTCGGAGTTTGAGCCCGAGTGGAGGCCCCACATGATGCTGTGGCGGTTTTCTCCCTGGTGCACGGGAGTTTCTGAAATGATATTTCCTGCCCGGCGAATTCCTTCATTACTTCGCCCGAGCATGTTGGCCATCTCCGCGGCCGCCTGGCGGTCCGGTTCGCGAGCGAGTTGATCGGCGATGGTCCCAACGGCTCTCTCGCCCCCATGGCGGCTTAGCATCCGGGCATAGGCGACCCTCTCGGGCCCGGACTCGGCATTCTGGAACAGGCTCTCTCCCTGCTCCTCGACAAGATTCGGATAGTGGCGCTGGAGGGACCGCCCGAGATTCCTGGCAATCTCACTGTCATTTTCGCTGGCGATCAGGTCAATGAGCCTGTCCTGCGGGATGGTGTTGCGCTGGGTCTCCTCGAGGGCCCGGGCTATGGCGCGTCGCTGTTCGGGGTTGGGGCTTGTCTCCAGCAGATCGAGCATCGCACCGACGGTCTCGCTGTTGCCGTTGCGGCTCAGGCCCCTGGCCAGGGGCTCAGCGATATCCCTGTTGGTGCTCGTTTTCAGAAGGTCCATCATCGCGGTGGTCGCTTCTGGGCTGGAGGATCCCTCCAGGGCCCTTGCCAGGGCGCGATTGCTCAGGTTGAAGTCGGGATCGGCGGCGGCCTCGAGCAGCTTCTCGAGCCCCTCCGTGCCGCCGGTATGCGCCAGCGCGCGCGCGATGGCTTCCTGCGCGCGCGGATCATTCGGGGGAATCTCCCGGAGCGCATCTGCAAGGAAGTCCGCGTCGAGCTGGTGGGAAAGTCTCTCGATTCCGTCCGCTACCAGCCGCTGCGACATGCCGGGCGGCTGCTCCTTGAGAAGGTCCATGAGAGTGTCGGTGTTTCCATCCTCGAGCGACGCCCTGCCGATGCTTTCCATCAGGGTGCGTTTCTGCTCTCTGCTCCAGTCGCCGTCCATCAGGCCGATCATGGAATCGAGCTCCTCTCCGCCTCCGATGGAGCCCATGGCCTGGAAGAGGACCTCGGGCCTGATGTCGGAGCGGTTTTCGAGCAGGTCGATCAGAGATGCTACACCTTCATCTCCATGCAGTTCGCCGTAGACCCGCGCCGCCTTGGACTCGAGCTCCCGGTGGGGGCCCGAGGCTATGAAGTCGGCCAGGTCCGGCGCGACCGTCTTGGCGTTTTCCGGCGGCAACCCTTCGAGTGAATCAAGGATCTCGCGGCGGTTCGAAAGGCTGTTGTCGGAATCGCCCAGGAAGCCCATAACCATCTCGACGCCGCGTTCATCGCCGGCCCTGATCAGCGCCTGGGTGATGGCTTTAAGGTGTTCGGGATTCTCAGCGTTGAGGAGCTGTTCCAGCATGATGAATTCCTCATCGCTGAGGGGCTCTCCATCGGATTCCGCCAGGTCTCGAAGCGCATCTTCCACAGATCCTCCGTCACCACTGGCAATGGCCTCCTCCAGGCTGGCAAGAGCCTTCTTCCGGTCAGGTACGGATTCTTCCTCTTCCTGCTCTGCCGATTCCTGTGAGGCGGAGAGATCGTTGTTCTTTGACCCGGCACTGCCCCGGCGGGCGGTTTTCCTCGACCGAAGAGGCAGGTTGGTTTTTTTACCCTTCTGCTGAGCGCTGGAACCGGCTACCTGTGAAAGGTCCTGCCCTTCATCCTGGAGGTCCTTGAGGGTGTCCTTGACCAGGTAGCCCGAGAAAAACCCGAGACAGAAAAGAAAAAGAGCCACGAGAAAAAAGACAGCTTTGTTTCTAGCCGTAAACAATTTCATTTAATGAGTTTCTGCTGCAGGCCTTTAGAGGTCAAGCAATTATGTGTGGGGGAGGATTCCTTTAACTTCCACATACATTCCATCACTTTGGGCGAAACTAGGACATCTTTTCCATCAGACCCGGTAAACACTCTTATTCAAGGCTTCTAAACGAGTTGCAGGCGTTCTATTTGCGGATTGTCGATGGATGCAGCTATAATCCCTGCATGAGGGGTTTTCAGACAGGCAGATGTTCTCCGGCGGTCCTTAACCGTGCTCTAGCCGTTTTGTTGCTGGCAGCGCTCACCTGGGCGCACCCGGTGCAGGCTTCTGTTCTGCGCTATTGTTCACACACCGGTGGACTTGTCGATCCGGGGCATGATTGCTGCAAGCTAAAGGCAACGGCTCCCTGCTGCGGGGGGGGTAAAGAGCATTCTGCGGGTGGAGTTTCCATCAACTCGGCCTCCTGTGTTGATTGTTGCGAGTTGTTTACCCTCGAAGAGATCGACCTTGCAGATGCACTCGTATCGTCTTCGACCCGAGAAGTTGAAACGGTGTTGAGGAATTCTTCGACTGAACCGACCTGGAACGCATCTCCCGGGCAGGGATCGGATTCATCCCTGGCCCTCCAACCACAGAGCCCTCCTCCCGGCCGGGTGATCTACCTGCTCGCCTGCCGTTTCCTGATCTGATCCCGGATTCTTCTGCGCCAGGAGGCCATCGGTGGCGCTCCGGGCCGATTGCGTTGGCCGCGGGCAGGAAAACAAGCTCCTGCCGGGGTGACTGAAGTCCAGGATTCTATGGAGAGTGGATTATGCGTTTTTCGAGGCGATGGGTGTCCGGTTGGTTTTCCTTTTTCGCGGTGCTTCTTTCGATGGCCGGCGTCTCGGCCCAGGATGGAGGAATCGAGGTTTTTTCCGGCCATACGATCTTCGAATCGGGCAGCCGGGTCTCCCTCAGCCACCTCTACTCGAGCCGGGGCAGCCTGTTCAGCGGTTCTGAGGAGATTGCGAATCCGAATGCGAGGTCCATGCGGGAGCACCGCGCAGTCCTGGGTTTCAACCATGGGCTCACCCCTGAGTTTTCGCTCAGTTTTCTTCTTCCGTATGTTGAGAAAGAATCGAACTCCCTGGATCCGGCGGAAAATTTCCAGACCCGAGGACTCGCAGATGCTGCCCTGCTCGCCAAGTACCGGTTTTTCAGTGAGTACTGGTCGCAGAGCGCCTTCCATGTTTCCGTTATCGGGGGCCTGGAGTTGCCTACAGGTTCAACAAAGGAGAGTGATGGGCAGCTTGGTTCAGGGTCGGTCGATGCGATCGCCGGCCTGGGCCTGACGCTGAGTCTGGGCAGATTTCGTTTCGATACGCATGCAATCTACAAGGCCAACAACGAGGGAAGCCGTAATTTATCCGAGGGGGATTTTCTCTCCATCGGCAGTAGCTTTGCCTATCGCTTTTACCATGCTCAATACCCCGGCCCATCGGCTAGTGCCAAGATCGGCTTGAGCTGGCGCCACGAAGGCCCTGATGAGCTCAGCGGGGCTGATCTTGACAATACGGGCCTGCGGGAATTGCGCCTTCGCGCAGGGCTGGTCTACCATCCTTACCCTGAAATCGACCTGGTCGCTTTAGTCGAGATCCCCGTTTACGGGGATTACGAGACCGGTGGCGCCACTCCCGGACAACTCGCCCTCGACGTGAGAACCTTTTTCGGTTTTGGATTCCGTTTTTAATCAGAAAGAAGACCATGAACAAAAAAACAGTAACCAC
>JAYGDV010000428.1:0-2145 GCA_046582735.1 Planctomycetota bacterium | reverse complement strand
CTCCCATGTGGGATGGGCTTGCGATCGCTGAGGGGAAGGTATTCCTCAGCACCCTCTCGGGCGAGGTTCTCTGCCTCGGAGAGGTGGAGAAATAAACCTCACCCCTGTTTCTTTTTTCCGGCGGGGCGATTTGTGGAGGGGAGTTTACTCCGAAGGGGAGCGAAGCGCCTGCGGATCTCTTCCAGGGAGCCAATGGTAAGGAATACCTCGTAATCGACAGCGAGTCCTTTCTGCAGGGAAAACCTCCGCAGGGGGGCGACGTAGGAGCAGGCCGAGCCGTCCGGCCCCGTTTTTCCATCTCCCTTGAAACGGTAGCAGGTAAAGGTCTCCGTGCCTGGTGTGCAGATCCCGATTCCCCAGTCTTTGCCGTCGAGGTAGGCTACCCAGTTCTCTGTGGCCTTGCCGCGCTCGTTCGGCCACCCTGGAACTCGGCGTTTCAGCTTGCCGTTTTCTGAATAGACCAGGTTTGGAAGCTCCGCGTCTGTGAAAACAGCCGGCATCTCCTGGTCATGGACGGCCGACTGGTCCTTGCCGGTATAGTCCATGCGGAAGCGGACTCGTGCCAGCGGGCCCTCGAGCGAGATCGTAACGCCCATCAGGGCCTCCGGGCAGGCGACGCCGCTGGCCCAGCTGAGGGGTTCGATCCGCGCCGAGATCGTTTTCTTCTCCTGGTCCCTGCTGAACTTCAGCAGCCGGGATTTCTTCCCCTTCGAGTGCCCCCCCTGGACGGGATTGTAGACCCACGGCTTGCCGTTCCACTTTGATCCATCGGGTCGGCCGTAGTAGGACTGCTGGATGAAGCGGCCCTCGTCGTAGTTGTTCAGCAGGTTGCGCCTGGTTTTGCTCTGGGAGAAATAGCCGATACAGGCGCCCCGCGATTTGTCGATACCGATACGGACGACCCCGTTATCGAGGTATTCCCACTGGCCGCTGGTCTTTTCCTTCTTCTTGTTGTCGAGCGCGTCGGGGGTGCTGGAAAAGAGTGCACCTGCCAGTAAGGGAACGAACAGCAGGAAGAGGCCCTTGGTTTTCATCCGACGATCTCCCGGATCACCTGCCCGCCAAACTGGCTCAACTGCTTGTAGCGCCCGCCGTGGAAGTAGGTGAGCTTGTTGTCATCAAGCCCGAGCAGGTGGAGCAGGGTGACGTGGACGTCCCTGATGGGATGGACCACCTCGGCGGCTGTATTGCCGATCTCATCGGTAGCGCCGACCTGCCCCGGCCTGGTGCCGCCTCCGGCGAAGAACATCGCCATGGCGTTGGCATTGTGATCGCGGCCGAGGGCGACCTCACCGCCGCGGCGGTTGTTGTCCGGGGTGCGGCCGAACTCGCCGGTCCACATCACCAGGGTGTCATCGAGGAGGTCGCGCTGGCGCAGATCCCTGATCAGCGCGGCGATGGGTTTGTCGACCGAGTAGATCCGTTTTTTGTGGGCCCGCTCGATAAAATCATGCGAGTCCCAGCCGCCGGAGAAGATCTGGATGAAGCGCACGCCCTTTTCGATGAGGCGGCGGGCCAGGAGGCATTTGCGGCCGAAGGGCTCCGTTTCCTTGTCGTCGAGGCCGTAGAGCTCACGGGTTTTCTTTGATTCCTTCCCGATGTCGAGAATTCCGGGGACCTCCATCTGCATGCGGTAGGCCAGCTCGTAGTTTTCCATGCGCGCGGAGAGGTCCCGGTGTTGTGGATGGTCCTCGAGGTGGGCCTGGTTCAGCTTTTTCAGGATGTTGAGATTGCTGCGCTGGTGTTCCCGGCTTTTCCAGCGCGGCGGCGCGAGGTCGAGAATCGGCGAGCCCTCCGAGCGCAATTGGGTGCCCTGGTAGTGGGCGGGCAGGAAGCCGTTGCTCCAATTGCCGCTGCCTCCCTGTGGATCGGCCAGCTCGGACATTACCACGTAGCCCGGAAGGTTCTGGTTGAGGGAGCCCAGCCCGTAACCGGCCCAGGCGCCAATGGCCGGGTCTCCGCCGAAGCGGTTGCCTGTGTTCATGTGGTAGAGCGCTGTGGGATGGCTTACCGATTCTGCCTGGCAGCCATGGTAGACGCAGAGCTCGTCGGCGACCGCCGGCTCTGCCATGTGCCGGAAGTGTTCGGACATGGCGATTCCGTTTTTTCCGGCCTTGCGGAACTTATAGGGACTCTTGACGTAGA
>JAYGDV010000280.1:0-3044 GCA_046582735.1 Planctomycetota bacterium | reverse complement strand
GTTACGTTCGGAGGGAATAGGAGATGCCTGGTAGGCCGGCGCCAGGGAGAACTGGATCATGCGCGGCGACAGGGCCACCTCCATGTTGATCTCGGGGAAGACCGGCAGTCCTCCCCGTGTGCGGTTCAGCTCGCCGGAGGCTGCCAGCATGGAGTCCCGCAATTCCTCGGCAGAGAGGCGTCGTGGCTCGAAGACGGCCAGCAGTAGATTGCCGGGGTCCTTTTCCCGCAGCTTGTCGATTTCCGGATGATGGCTCGCCTGGCGGTAGGCTCGCGACATCATGATCAGCTTATGGAGCTTTTTGAACGAGCCGCCACTGTCCTGGAAGTTCCGGGCCAGCCAGTCGAGCAGTTCCGGGTGCGCGGGTTTCTTTCCGGAGGCTCCGAGGTTGTTGGGATTTCCGGCCAGGCCGCGCCCGAAGTGGTAGCTCCAGACCCGGTTGACCACCGTCCGCCAGGCCAGGCCGTTGTCCGGATGGACGAGCCACCTTGCCAGCGGCAGCCTGCGGCCCTTGATGGATTTTGGTAGCCGGAAGGGGTCTTCGTTTTTCCCTGAGAGGGTCTTAATGCCGAGGGCGCTCAGGACTCCCGGTGAGACGATGTCCTTGTGGGAGTAAACCGAGCCGCCGGCGTAGATGTGGTTGACCGGTGCGGTCTTCGATTTGTTCAGCTCGGATTTCTTTTTCGGGTTCGGCATCCGCAACTTCCTGGAGTTCTGGTGGAGATCGCCGCCGTAGTAGACGCTCTGGGCCAGGGGCGCATAGCGTTCGAGGCGCCGGGTCCAGATGCGGACCTCTCCTTCGCGGACCTTGAGACGACCTTCCTCCGCGGTGCTCAGGCCTACGAAGCGCGGCGGCTTGTCGTCGTTCGTCGTGCCCCGGCGTACGTTGAAGGGTCTGTACTCCGCCGATCTATTGCGCTCCGCGTACCATTTCTTCGCCGCCTCTTCTCGTTTGTGGTAGAGGGCATCGACATTCCCCTGGGCAATGGCCAGCAGTGCCTCAACCCGTTTGCGATTGACGCCGAAATCATTCCTGTTTTCCTTGCCGAGGAATCCCGCCGGGCGTTCGGCCGGCTGGGTGGTGGCCAGCGCGGCGTAGAGTCGGTAATAGTCTTTCGTCGGGACCGGGTCGAATTTATGGTCGTGGCACTTTGCGCAGCGAAGCGGAGTCCCGAGAAAGACCTGCCCGACGTTGTTGACCACATCGTCGAGGAAGTTCTGTCGGCTGACTGCGTTGGGCGTCATGGCTGTGTGCTCCCACGGCCCCATGCGCAGGAAGCCCTGTGCGATGACCAGCTCCGGATCCCCGGGGTCGAGATCCTCGCCTGCTATCTGCTCCAGAACGAACCGTGAATAGGGCTTGTCGTCGTTGAAGGAGCGGATGACGTAGTCGCGGTAGCGCCAGGCGTTGGAGCGTTCGTAGTCGTTGGAAAAGCCGCCGGTGTCACCGTAGCGCGCGACGTCCAGCCAGTGCTGGGCCCAGCGCTCTCCGTAGTGCGGGCTCTCCAGCAGGCGATCGAGCAGTCCCTTGTAGGCCTCGTGGGGATTTTTCTTCCAGGCGGCCAGGAAGGCGTCAATCTCAGCCGGGGTTGGCGGCAGGCCGATCAGGTCGTAGGTCGCTCTTCGAATGAGCACCAGGGCGTTGCCCCAGGGGGCGGGCTTCAGCCCTGCCTTCGCGAGCCTGGTCTGGATAAAACGGTCGATCGGGTTACCCCTGCCCTCGGGGGGCCCTGTTTTTTTTAACGGCAGGAAGGCCCATACGTCTGCGGGCTGGTAGCGGCGCCAGGTCCAGTCCTCCGACAGTCCTCCGCTGGTGCTGATCAGCAGGCCATCTTCGGTGAGCTCTTTCTTTCGCTCAGCCACGAGGTATTTCTTCTGTTTTTCTTCACTCGGCCACGGCGCTCCGAGGCGAATCCAGCTCTTTACCATGGAGATCTGTTCGGCGTTGAGCCTGTCGCTCTTCTTGGGCGGCATCTCGTAGTCTTCATCGGTCCACTCGATAGCCGTTACCAGCATGCTCTTCTGTGGCTTGAAGGGAACCAGCACGTCGTAGGCGGTTTCGCCGCCCTTGAGCAGACCCACTCGGGAGGTGAGGTTCAATTCGCCCTTCACCTTCTTCTTGCCGCCATGGCAGGCAAAGCACTTGCTCTCGAGGATTCCCCTCACCTTGAGGGAGAAGATGCGTTCTCCTTTGACAAGGTCGGCTTCCTTCTCCCGGGCAAGGACGAAGGTGGGCAGCGCCAGGAATAGAAGGGCGAGGTACTTCATTTCTGGTTGGTGATCTTGTCCAGCAACTGCTTCAGCTCGGCGATCAGCTCGGGGTTGCCGGCGGCGAGGTTCTTTGTCTCGCCGATGTCGGCATCTAGGTCGTAGAGCTCCTCGACCTCTTCACGTTTGCGGTCGCGGGCGTAGCCGTAGACGTTGTGTCTGGCCTTGAGGTATTTCCACTTGCCGCGGCGAATTCCGTTGTTGCGGTAGAGGAAGGTCTGGCGGGCGCCCTGCGAGTTCTTTCCCAGGAGCAGCTGGGCCTGGTCGACCCCGTCGATCACCCGGTCCCCTGGAACTTTGAAGCCGGCCAGCCCTGCGAAGGTCGGCATGAAATCGAGGGTAGAGAAGATCGCATCAGATGTCCTGCCTGAGGGAACCTTGCCGGGCCATCTGACGATGCAGGGGACGCGCACCCCGGCTTCGTAGCAGGAGCCCTTGCCGTTTCGAAGCGGCCCGGCCTCGCCCCAGAAGATCGATCCCTTCGGGTGGCCTTTTTTCTTATTGGTATAGGCAGGCTGGTTCCACGGGCCGTTGTCCGAGGTGTAGATCACCAGGGTGTTGTCGCGAAGCCCCTGTTTGTCGAGCGCGTCGAGGAGGCGGCCGGTTTCGTAGTCGAATTCTTCCACAACGTCGCCGTACAGGCCGCCTGCGGATTTGCCGCGGAAGCGCTTGGAGGCATCGATGATGGTGTGCATCATCGTGTGGGCGATGTAGAGGACGAAGGGCTTTTCCTTGTCACGCCCGTTCTCGAGGAAATCGATGGCCTTGTCGGTATA
>JAYGDV010000235.1:0-12811 GCA_046582735.1 Planctomycetota bacterium | reverse complement strand
CGAGCTTTCTGCCGAGCAGGCCGTGACAGGTGACCGGGGCATCTCGAAAGACGAGCTCCGCATCTCCGTCTTTTCCGGCGGCCGCGGCATAGACCGCCGCGTCCCAACCCTGCTTCAGCAGCGGGTTGTCCGCAGCGGTCTCGAGCTCGAAGACGGCAGAGGGAATTCCAGCCTCCTGCAGCTCTCTTGCCCGGCTCTCGCTTCGCGTTGTACCGAGCACCTCGAGGCCGAGGGCTTGCAGTCGAAGCGCGACTCGCTGCCCGAGATAACCACAGCCGATGATGAGAGCTTTTTTCACCTTGGTGTCCCGGAAAATCCTGGCGTTGTTACGCCCTCACATCCGGCCTCCGGATGGGTCATTTCTTTTTGTAGATGAGGATGTGCTGACGGGGCAGGAAGTCACCTTTATTGGCCACGTAGTTGAAGCCCACAGCATCGAGCTCGCTGGCCATCTGCTTCACGGTGGTCCGGTGCAGGGGCTTGATCGGGATGCTGGGATCTTCACCCCTGTATTCGACCAGCACGACCCGTCCGTCCTTTTTCATCGCCTTGTGGATACCGGTCATGACCGGCACAGGGTTCGAGATCTCGTGGTAAACATCGACCATGATCAACAGGTCGATACTGTTGGCGGGGAGCTTCGGGTCGGTTTCTGTACAGAGGATCGGCACGATATTGGCCACCTTCTGCGCGCTGGCACGGCGCTTGAGCAGCTCCAGCATCTGGGGCTGGATATCGACGGCAAGAACCTTCCCGGTGGTGCCGACGCGCCGGGCCATTCTCAGTGAGAAATAGCCGTTGCCGGCGCCGAAGTCGCAGACGGTCTGCCCCTTTTCGATCTTGAGGACATCGAGGACCTTTTCGGGTTGCTCGTTCTGTTCGCGTTCAGGGCGAATCAGCCAGTCGGCACCCTGGTATCCCATGACCGGGGCGATCTGCCGTCCCCGGTAGTACTCTCGGCCTCCAGGGAAACCCTTGAGGAGGCCATTTTCCCCGGCTCCGAGTTTCTCGCTCATCAGGATGTATTCGCCCTTGAGCCAGGAGGTGACCCTGCGCTGGGCCGTCCACTCGGCGGCACGCGCGAGGAGGGTCATCACCATTCCCCGGGATGGTCCCGACTGGGCATCGAGCGTACAGATAAAGACCCGGGACCGGTAGGGTCCCCGGTTGAAGAAGCCTGGGCTTATGGTCCAGACGGCCGGGAAGAGCTGCGGTTTACCCTTGTCAGCGACCTCGGCCTGGGCGGTCGCTTTTAACGCAAAGGCCAGCAGCTGCGTTTTCTTTTTATCCAGCTGGTACTCACGCAGGCTGCCCTCGTGCCAGAAATGGGTGAGAGACTGGGTTACCTGTCCGCGCTGGTCTGGAAACGCAACTGCGATGGGGGTGGATTTCTTCTGCGGTTTTCCGAGGCCTGTCCGGCCGGTGAGTGCCGCGAAACCTTCTGAGTCCGGGAGGGATCCGATGGCCTCAGCGCCAAGTACCAGGCCCTTGCCGCTGCGCCCTGTTTTCAGAACCCAGGCCTCATCTTTTTCAGTCAACCCAGCGGTAACCATGATGGCCTGGGACCAGTCGAGATCATCGTCGCTGAGTTTGCCCGGGCTGACTGTGCGCACCTGGAGTGGCCCCGCCGCCCCGAGCCGCCCCGCCAGGCCCTTGCCGCCTTTTGCGGTTTCTCCATCCTCAACGAGAAGAACTTTCAGGCCGCCGGTGGCGGGCCGTGCCTGGGCCAGTGCCAGTGAAGGCAGCAGGACCAGGGCCAGGATCCGGAATGTCATTTAGTGAGCCTCTTGTTTGCCGGGTTACTGATTGCCGGAAAGAAACGACAAGAGGAAAGGATGGCCAATGTTTCGGGGTGATGCAAGCGGGGAACAGGAACGCAGGGAAGGCGGAGGGGTTTTCAGAGACAGAACCCGGGGTTGGGACAGGAGGCCGGCTGCTCTTCCCACCACTCCCTCCAGGTCCTGGCATGGCGCTCGATCCAGTCCTCGGCTGCCGTTTCCCAGTCAAGTTTACGGCCTTCTTTTTCCTGCACCCGGGACTGGTGCTGCTCGATTTCTCTCAGCTGCATCTGCCCGTCGATTTTCATCTTCTCAGCCCGCCATTTCCTGCTGATGCGGCCTTCCCAGATTTCGAGAGTTTCCTGGAGGCTGATCTCGCACTGTTGCTCCCGGCGCAGGAAGGTCCGGCAGGCCTGGATGGCGCGGACCTCTGAAGGCCAGAGGCCGGCGAGCAGCTTGGAGCCCTTTCGAGTGGCCCTGCGGCCGCCGCGGGATTTTTTCTGTGCCGATTGGATAGCCATCGTCGAAATCCGGTTGCTGCTGAGGGGGATGATCAAAGCGACCAATATTGTTTCTTCGTGCAATAGCGGCTGAAATCATTAGCAAAAGCGGCGCGGAATGCGCATCGGGGGACAAAAACCCGGCCTTTGATTAGAAAAACCTCTCCGGGGACCGATAAGATCGGCTGTGCCGCTCCGCTTCAGCTGATTGGGTCCGGCCCTGCTGCTGCGTCGAGGTATTGCAGTTCGTGGAGTTTATGGTAGATCCCCTTGATGGCCAGGAGTTCCTCATGGGTTCCCTGCTCGCGGAGCTCTCCCTTGTGCAGTACGAGAATCCTGTCGGCCTTCTTGATGGTGGAGAGCCGGTGGGCGATTACGATCGAGGTTCTTCCCTCCAGCAGTTTACCGATGGCATCCTGGATCAGGGCCTCCGTGGTTGAGTCGATGTAGGCGGTTGCCTCATCGAGGATGAGGATGTCGGGGTCCTGGACCAGCGCCCGCGCAAAGACCAGCAGCTGTTTTTCGCCGACTGAGAGCGTGCCGCCGCGCTCGCTGAGGATCTCGTCGTAGGCCCCGGGAAGCCTGCTGATGAAATCATCAGCGTTGGCACGGCGGGCGCAGTCAAGCAGGTGCTCCTCGCTCACATCGGTGGAATTCAGCACAAGGTTGTCGCGAATGGATCTCGAGAAGAGGAAGACATCCTGCAGGACACTCCCGATCCTGGCCCGCAGGTCGCGTTTGAGGTACTGGCGGACATCTGTTCCGTCGACAAGAATCGAGCCGCGCTGGGGATCATAGAAACGGCTGAGAAGATTGACGATGGTCGTCTTTCCCGAGCCGGTTGCGCCGACGATGGCTACGGTCTGCCCCGGCTCCACGCTGAAGCTGACATCCTTCAGCACGAATTCTTCATCCTTGTAGGCAAACCAGACATTATCGAAGTCGATACGCCCCTGGAGCTTTCTGCCCGGGCACGGCTCCTCGGGATCGGTGAGAGACTCCGGCGTGTCGAGGACGTTGAAGACTCGCTCAGCTGCAGCCATGGCGGATTGCAGGATGTTGTAGCGGTCAGCCATGTCGCGGATCGGCTGGAAGAAGCGGCCGAGGAAATGCCAGAACAGGTAAAACTGGCCGAAGGTCAGGGTCCCCTCTACCAGCTGGCTTCCACCCTGCCAGATCACGGCAGCGAGGATCACCGTGCTGAGGATCTCGATAATCGGGAAGAAGACCGCATAGGCCATCACCGACTGCAGGAAGGCATCGAGATAGCTCTTATTGATCGTTCGGTGCTCTTCCTGGTGGGAGGCCTCGCGATGGAAGGATTGCACGATTTCCATGCCCTGGATCGCCTCCTGGGTGAACGAGTTCAGGTGGGAGAGGTGTCCCCGTTGCTGGCGGTAGTACTTGCGTGCCTTGTTCCTGAAGATAAAGGTGCTCAGGATCAGCACCGGCAGGGCGCTGAGGGTTACCAGCGCCAGCGTCGGGTTGACCCAGACCAGGGTGGCGGTGATGGCGGTGAGGATGAGGACATCGGCAAGGAAGCCAACGATGCCGCTGGCAAAGAGTTCGTTGAGGGCCTCGA
Source organism: Planctomycetota bacterium (assembly GCA_046582735.1). Lineage (GTDB taxonomy): Bacteria > Planctomycetota > UBA8108 > UBA8108 > UBA8108 > UBA8108. Next base: position 8,951 of record JAYGDV010000235.1, on the reverse strand, counting down.
TGTCGCTGGTGATCCTGGTGACAAGGCGCCCGACCGGGTTCCTGTCATAAAAACTCAGCGGCATTCGCAGCAGGTGGGTATAGATCTGCTGGCGCAGGTCGAAGACGACCCTCTGGCCGATGTGGGCCATCACGAGGCTCTGGGCGAAGCGCAGCACCAGGAGCAGGAGCGAGACGCCCAGGAAAACAGACAGCAGGACCAGTATTTCCCTGAAGGCGCTCCCGGCGTCTGGGCTGCTTCCGAGGATGCTGTCTTTGAGAGGGCCATCGAGGGCCCTCTGGATGATAAACGGGCCGACGAGGCTTCCGAGGGTGACGGTAAAGAGCAGCAGGAGAGCCAGGATGATCAGGTGCCTGTGCGGCAGGGCGTAGCGCAGCAGGCGCCTCATGAGCCCGCGGTCAAAGGCTTTGCCGACCTTGAATTCTTCATGGAAGGACTGGGGCTGGTTTTTCTGCATGCTCACATATCCTCCAGCTCGTCGGAGAGCAGCTGCAGCCTGTAGGTCTCGGCGTAGAGCCCGTTCTGCTCCAGGAGCTCTTTGTGGGTCCCCTGCTCGGCGACCGCGCCCTCATCGATGACATAGATCCTGTCGGCGTGCAGGATGCTCGAGATTCGCTGGGCGACAACCACGGTCGTGATGAGGTCTGTCGTGGCGCGAAGCTCTGCAAGGATCTCCTTCTCGGTCTGCGTGTCGACAGCGGACAGGGAGTCATCCAGGAGCAGGATGGAGGGCCTGACGAGGAGGGCGCGGGCGAGCGCGGTGCGTTGTTTCTGGCCGCCGGAGAGAGTGACCCCGCGCTCTCCGACAAGCTCGTCGTAGCCCCGGGGAAACTGGTCCATGTCCTTTTGGAGACCGGAGATTCGGGCTGCAGAGAGGACGCCGTCCTCGGAGGGGGCATCGAGGCCGAAGCCGATGTTGTCCCTGATCGTCCTGGAGAACAGGAAGCTCTCCTGCGGCACGAAGCCGATGGCTTTTCGCAGGAGGCCGATCGGAAGCTGGTTGATGTCGATTCCGTCGATGAAGATCTTCCCATCAGCCACTGCGACCATTCGCGGCAGGGTCTTGATGAGGGTCGATTTTCCCGAGCCGGTGCGTCCGATGATGGCAACGGTATGTCCGGCCGGGACTTCGATGGAGACGTTGCTCAGCACCTTTTTCCCGTTGTAGGAGAAATCGAGATTGCGGATGGAGATGGCGCCCTTGAGCTCATCGGCCTCCGGTCGCGAGGGCTCGGCCGGCGGGTTGATGTTCGATTCGGATTCGAGGATGGCCTTCACCCGCACAACGCTCGCGCTTGCCCTGTGGAATTGGTTGACCACCCAGCCGATGGAGATCATCGGCCAGATGAGCTGGAACTGGTAGCCGGCGAACTGGATGAACTGCCCGAGGGTGAGGTCGCTCCCCGCATCGAGAAGGTACCAGCCCCCCAGCAGCAGGAGCAGCATCAACGAGAGCTCGTTGACTCCCCCCACCAGCGGCTGCATCCAGGCCTGGATCCTCGCAGCTTCCAGGTTGTCATCGACGTACTGCCCGGAGAGCTTGCGGAATCTCTCCGCCTCGGCCTCTTCCTGCGCGAAGCTCTTGATGACCCGTATACCGGCGAAGTCTTCCTGGGAGAGCGAGCTGAGATCCGAGAGGGTTTCCTGCGCCTTGAAGACCGCGGAATGCACCCGCGGCCCGATCTTGCGCACCGAGAGCGTCAGCAGGGAGAGGGGAATCAACAGCAGCAGGGTCAGCTTGATGCTGATGGACAGCATCAGCGGGATTGCGATCACGAGCATGCAGGCGGTGTTGGCGGAGTACATGATGATCGGGCCGGCCAGGATGCGTACCCTTTCGACGTCCTGTGTACAGCGAGCCAGTATGTCGCCGGTTTTCCAGCGGTTGTAGAAGCCCTGGTCAAGCCCCTGGAGATGGGAGAAGAGCCGGTCACGCAGGTCAAATTCGACTTTGCGCGAGGCGCTGATGATGAACCACCGGATGGCGAAAAGAGTGACACCTCTTATGCAGGCGAAGCACACGATGAGCAGCAACAGGATCTTCAGGGCCTCAAGGGGAGGCAGGGAATCCGCTCCGTTTGAGGGACTCATGGATTCCCGCAGCAGGTCTACGCACTTTCCCGTCAGCCAGGGAATGGCCAGCAGGGAGCCGATCGAGAGGGGGGCCAGCAGGATGCCGGCCAGGTAACGGCGCCTGTATGGTTTCGCGAAGGGGAGTATGAAACGAATGCTGTTCAAGGCGCCGGTCTTTCCACCAGGGTTGTCTTCAGTGCGGGCATTCTATTCCTCCGGGGGGCGGGGGGCAGGCGATTTCCCTGAAAAAGGCGATGGGGTTACCCGGGTAGAAAAAGCTCCCGTGCCCACCCTGGCAGTGCTAACATCAATTTCGACGGCAGGTTGTGGGCAATCATTCAGAATCATCGGGAAAAACCGGCAGTCCGGGGTTTCGATACAGGGAAAGGCACGATGGGCGTACATTCCTCGAAGGTGAAGATATTATTCGCAGCCGCGATTATCGCGGTGCTGAGCGCAAGCGCCCACGGCGCCAACCGCTTCCGGATCGAAGATGAGCAGCTGGCGATCGGCTCGACCGGCAATGTGGTAGGCGTGCTTGCCGATCTCGACCAGGAAACAGTCGGGTTTTCCATCCACCTGCGATTTGATCCGGCCCGTCTTCGCATCGCCGAGGTTCGTGCGGGCACCGGCCTCGTTGCGCTGGAGCCTGAGTTCAGCCAGGGTTTTATCGACAACGAGGGTGGAGAGATCGTCCACGGTGTCGTTCTGTCGCTGAGTGAATCGATCGTCGAGAGCAGGATCGCTCCCGGCGAAGGGATCGAGTTGCTGCAGCTGGTGGTAGATGTGGTCGCCGGGCAGGCCGGCAGCACGGTGCTTGATCTCGAGAACTCCAACGGCATACCCGGCCGTCGCAATGTGATGACCGATGGCTCAGGAGACTCGGTAACCCCGGCTCCCCGGCTCCTGGATGGGAGGATGTCCTACGAGCAGCTGAACCCCGTAATCAAGCATGTTCAGAGTAATTCGGGTGTGGCGGGCGATCCGTTCCTGGTTGTCGGGCTGAATTTCAACCAGCCGGGCCTCCGGGTCGAGATTTGCGGTAGCGAGGCGGAACATCAACTCCTTGGCGATGGCCAGACCCTGCAGGTTTTTGCCCCGGCCTGTAATTCGGAGGGATTCGCGCCGATGGAGATCTGTAATTCTTTCGGATGCGCCAGCCGGCAAGAGGGCTTCAACTACCTCGAGATTGCCGCGGGAGGAGATTTTACCCGGGGTGATGCAAACGGAGATGAATCGGTCGATCTCTCTGATGCGGTAACTGTTTTGAACTACCTGTTTCTCGGACTCGAGCTGCCGACCGATTGCCAGGACGGCCTCGATGCGAACGATTCGGGAATCGTTGACCTCAGTGATGCGCTGTACCTGCTCAGATTTCTCTTCCAGGGCGGGGCTGCTCCTCCATTGCCGTACCCGCAGGCTGGGCCGGATCCTACCCAGGATGGGCTTCCGGATTGCGAATAACGGCTTTTCGGGTTCTGTAGGGATTGGCCGGAAGGAAAGCCAGCACAATTTGCGTGTGCCCTCAGGGGGTGCTATGATCGAGCCTTCTGGGTCGGTGAAAAAACGAAACAAAAGTTCTAATTTAATATCGAGGTATCTCATGGGTAAGACCTGTTGTATGCAATCAGCGGCAATTGTGGGTGTGCTGATCGCCACGGTCAGTGTGATGGCGGCCAACAGCTTTGAGGTTACGGGCCGGAATATCGTCCAGGCGACCACCGGGGCGGAGATCTCGATTCGCGCAGATCTCGACCAGGACATCTACGGCTTTTCCGTGTCCATCAATTTCGATCCCGACGACATCACGATCACCTCGGTTCGTCTCGGCAGCGCGGTCAGTCCGCTCGAGCCCGAGTTCAGCGCCGGGGTCGTCGACAACGAAACCGGCCAGTTCTCCCACGGGGTGGTTTTCGCCCTCAGCCAGGATCGCATCAACACGCGGCTGCAGTCCGCAGATGACCTCGAGGTGCTGGTTCTTGTTGTCGATGTAAGCAACACTCCCGGCTCGACGACGATCGACCTGGCCAACGGCAATACACCCGGCCGCCTCAATGTCATGACCGACGGCCAGGGCAACTCGGTGTCCCCGGGGCCTTCTCTCAACGATGGCACGATCAACATCATCGATATGGCTCCGCGCATGGACACCTTTCTCAACAACAGCGGCAGATCGGGCACGGTATTCACCATCATCGGCTCCAATTTTGAGCAGCCGGATCTTACCGTGAGGGTCTGCGGCAATGACGCCGAGCACGAGGTTCTCGCCAACGGGCAGAGCCTGCAGGTAACCGCGCCGCGCTGCGCCACCGTGGGGCCTGCCCAGGTAGAGGTCTGTACGGTGCGAGGGTGCACCAGGGATTCAAACGGTTTCAACTACACCGTCGCCGATATCGCGCCCATTATCACCAGTGTGATCTCGAACTCCGGCCGTGCCGGAACGATCTTCTTTGTGGATGCGCGCAACCTCAGCGACCCGGCTGCGGTTACCGTCAAGGTCTGTGGCGTCGATGCGGATTTCAGGATCCTGCCCGGAGGCGCTGTCCTTCGTACGCTCCAGATTACTGCTCCGGACTGCGGATCGGGCGGCTGGGCTGAGGTCGAGGTCTGTAACGCCTTTGGCTGTGATTCCCTTGTCGAGGGTTTTGATTACGACATTGTGGGCGGCAGCTATTTTCCAGGCGACTGTAACAGCGATGGCAATCTCGACCTCTCCGATGGAGTCTGCCTTCTCAGCCACCTCTTCATGGGACGTCCTGCAGAGCTCCCCTGCGAAGGCACCGGCAGCACCCGGATGAGCGACTTCAACGGCGACTCCAACGTGGACCTCTCCGATGGCGTCGGCGTCCTGATCTACCTCTTCCAGGGAGGATCACCCCACGCCGAGGGCGTCGAGTGCAAGATCATACAGGGTTGTCCGAACGCCTGTAACTGAGGCCTGAGCTCCCAGCTGTAAGAGATGACGGTCCGTTAAGAGCTTTATTCGGACTCTTCCTCTTCTATGGGCATGGGGGCCGCCGCAGCTTCATTTTCATCGCCAGCCTCATCGGCCCCGCCTGGATCGTCCTGCTGTTCAGTGTCCTCCTTTGGAGGATCGCGGAACAGTAACCCGAAGAGGACAAAGACCACGGCGGCCATTACAGCGGGCACCATCCAGATAGTTTGCCAGTCGGTGACGTCAGTGGTGTAGCGTTCCTTGATGAAACCCGCCGCCCACGCGCCGATGTACATCCCGGCGCCAAGCGTCACCAGTACCAGGAAGCCCTGGGCGGCACCGCGGATCTCCTTAGGGGCAGCCTTGTCGACGTAGATCTGGCCGGTGACGAAGAAGAAGTCGTAGCATATTCCGTGCAGTATGATCCCGGCCATCAGCATTCCGACCACCGGGTGGGCCGGATCTGCCGCTCCGATGGCGAAGAGGCCGTAGCGAGCGACCCAGGCAAGCATGCCGATAAGGATCATTTTCTTGACACCCAGTCGGGCAAAAAGTAACGGCATGAGGAGCATAAAGAAAATTTCAGACATCTGTCCGTAGGACATTTTCTCTGTGTATTTTTCAATTTTCATGTCCCCGAGGCAGGAAGTGGCAAGCTGGAAGTAGAAGGCCAGCGGGATGCAGATAATGCAGGAGCACACTATGAAGATTGCGAAGGACCGATTCGCCATTAATTGAAGGGCATCGAGGCAGAGGATATCCCGGGCAGTGATTTTCTTTCCGGCAGATGCAGGCGGGGTATTTGGCAGGGTAAAGCAATACAGTCCAAGTCCAATTCCCGACAGGGCTCCCAGCTTGAACATCCAGACTGCGGTTTCTTTTGTTGCGTCACTGTCATCAATAGTTAACCCATTAATAGCTAGCCTGGAAATCACGAAGCCAGCGGCGATCCAGCCAATGGTTCCCATTACCCGGATCCAGGGGAATTGCTGCTCGGGGTTGTCCATCTTGTGGAAGCACAGGGTATTGGAGAGTCCGAGGGTCGGCATAAAGCAGAGAAAATGGGCCAGCAGCAGGCCGTTGAACATCCAGGCGGTTGGGTTTTCACCGGCCTCGAACGTAAATAAGAACGATTTGTCACCGAGGGTGTAGTCTCCGGCCGCAAACAACAGCGCTCCACCGAGAAGGTGAAGTACACCCAGAACCTTCTGGGTAGCGAAAAAACGGTCAGCGATCATTCCGATGAAGAAGGGTGAGATCATCGCCGCCAGCGGCGCCATGGAGTAGGTGTTGGCAAGATCAAGTGCGTCAAACCCGATTTTATTATTCAGGTACGGATAAGCGCTCACATACCAGGCTCCCCAGAAAAAGTATTGGATGAAGATCATCACCCAGAGTCGTACATAAAGATTCGGGGACATGGTCTTGCTCTCTTATTGGCCTGGAATAGTGAACCTGATCTCGGTGGTATCGTAGGAAACTAACTGCTTCCTGTCGATGGTGATTTCCCTTGCGGGCCGGCGCGGAGTCAGCCCGCGCTCCTAATTCCAGCAGCAAGGCATTGGCTGCGGGCCTGATTTCTTTCATAATGCGCCGACATGCTTCAGCTTGTCGAGCTGGAGTGCACCGCCTGTTTTCAGCAAGGAGCCCGAGCGAAGATGCCCCTGGTACTTGATTACGATTCGACGATGAAACTGTATGAGCGCTGCGGCGAGAAGAAGATCGTCATGGCGCGTATCGGCTACAGCGACCAGGACCAGATCCAGGGCATCGTGCGCGGCGCCGCCCGCTTCGCCGAGGAGTATTCCATCGACAGCCTGCCGATGGGCATCTTCAGTACGGTCGGCCATTACATCCTTCAGCAGCTGCCGCGCTATCTCGATGCAGGGCATGAGCTGCCCGCCGATGGCGGTGATCCGGCCGCCTACCACCGCCGCTGCATCCGCAACGCCCGCCTCGCCGTCGACTTCATGAGCGTCCTCACAGAGGAGGGAGATGCAGATTTCGGCCGGGTCGCGATCACTCACCATTACGACCACGGCCATCACACCCTGCCCGGGGGGATCGTTTCAGAGAACGAACTGCTGCGCCAGCCGGAATTTATCGATCTCTTCTCGAGTGTCATGTTCGACGACACCCACTCTCCCTTTGACGACAACTGCCGAAACTCGGCGGATTACCGCGCTTTTCTCGAGGCAGAGGGGCGCAAAAAAGTCCTCGAAGGCTGTCTCGAGGAGGTCGCGGCCGGCGGCGATGGGCTCGATGAATCAGCCTGCACGAACCCGGACCAGATCGAGCAATTCCTCGAGCGCACCGGTTTTGAGCTGGTGGTCCCGAACATCGGCACCGAGTCGATCAACGCGAAGCAGGTCGGGGTCCAGTGGGAGGTGCTTGAAGAGATCGACAAGCGCGGCATCGGTCCGCGCCTGATCGTTCACGGCTTCAGCTCCATCAAGGCGCTCGAGGTTGAGCAGCAACGCCGCCTGGGGCACCTCGGGGTCGTCGGCATGAACGCCTGGAGCTACATTCCCCAGCACATCGGGCCGCAGCTGTTGGAGCGTTCGGCAAACATTCTCTCGGGCCATGATGAGAAGCTCGGCTACCCGGTGGACTTTGATAGAGACGGCCAGCCGGTCTATTCGGAGTCCCGTGATGCCAACGTCTTTTTCGGTCCCGTGCTTGACCAGGTGCGTGATCTAAAGGTCCGCCTGATCGCCGACAGTGTCTACGAGATTCTCGGCAACCTCGGCTACGCCACCTTCGGAGCGGATGGCGCCTGAGCGCGGCAGCACGGTTTCCTGTTCACCCAGCCGTTTATAGAAACCACGGGCAGGCGGGGCGGCGGTTTCGTTTTTCCGGCCGGCAAAGAAGCTGCTGAGGCGGGACGTGAACTCTGAGAGAATCTCCAGGTCGAGGGGTTTGAAGGAGTTTTTTCTCTCCAGGTACACGAGGCCACCGACCACGTTCTCGATGATGGCCGGTGAGGCTGCGACCGCGGTTGCCCTGCCGGGTTCCGGGCTCTCGTCTTCTCCTTCTTTGACCCTCAGCCAGCCGGCTTCCCCGGTTTCAATGACCCGGTCGAGAAAATCGCTGGGCAGCTTCCGGCCGGCAATTGGGTTTCCAGGTTCACCGCCACCGGAGAGGTCGAGGCACGCCAGGCGCTTTACGGTCATGGCCACGTGATCGACCCTGAAGGCCGCCAGGAAAACGGCATCGAGGTGCTCAGCGAGTTTTTCCAGGCAGAGATCGAGATCCTCCGCGAAGCTTTCAGCCGGCAGATTCCCGGTGAGAGAGGCCAGTGCCTCGGCTGCTGCAGGTGAAGGTTTTCCGGGGACAACCGCGAGAGTTTCTGTTTCCCCGGCAATCCCCAGGATGAACTCGTAGCCTCCGAGGTTGATGGAATCCCCGTGTTCAAGCGGCGCTCGCTGGATTCTTTCAGAGTTCAGGAGTGTTCCGTTCTGGCTGTGCAGGTCCTCGATGTAGAGCCCGGCCTGCTCCAGCGACAGGCTGGCATGATGGCGCGATACCCGGCCATCGGGAATGACGACCTCCGCCCCGAGATCGCGTCCTGCAAGCGCCACCTGGCCCTGCCGGAGCTCGAGGAGGAATTCCCGTCCGTCGGCTGCGGTAAGGGTGAACTGGAGAGCGCCCGTTTTGTTTACGGGGTTCATCGCAGTGTCCACCTGCTGGTTTTCTTCAAAGGCTTCTGTGCTCCACCAACGCCACCTGGCGCCCTGAACAAAGCCTACTGCAGCAGTGGACCAGGCTCAAGGAGAAGCGGTCTCCGGTGCTCATCGTGAGAGTCCTGCCGGCCGGGAAAGGCGCATGTTTACGTACTTTTACCGTGTTCGCCCGTATTTTCCGGGTTCCGGAATTTTTCCCGGAACCGGCCGAGGGCTTTTTCCCGGCCTGCTTGCGGGGCCTGGGTGGGGGGGCGGGAATC
>JAYGDV010000160.1:0-4017 GCA_046582735.1 Planctomycetota bacterium | reverse complement strand
GCCCTGAAGCAGTCATCCTTCAGGCGCCATCATCTCCTCGACAGCGAGGTCAGCTTTGTTTTCTATCCGCAGCGGGAGAGGGGCAACGGCGGAGATGACCTGTCCAGGCTCATTCTCGACCACACCCTGCGGGCCGGTGAGTCCCTGTCCCTGCGCTCCTGGATCGCTCTGGACCCCAACGACGGATTCAGCGACGAGCGCATGGACAATTCAATTCGGGCAGAGGTCATCCCCGGCTTGTTCTCGGCGACGCTCGGAAATGTGAACGCGAAGGCTGTCGGTGGCGGGGAGGGCAGCAATTTTGTTTATGGACTATTGTCTTTGTACCCGCAGGAAAAGTGGCGGGCACAGTTTTACTATGCGAGGAATATCCAGAGTGAAAAGGATTCTGAAGTAAGCTTCACCCTCGGACGGGTTTTCCATCGTTACGCTTTGTTCTTTGAGTATTCCTTCGATGCAGGTGAAGATGACAACCAGACCTTCTCGATCAATTTCCGCCCGGTCGGATTTGCCGGTAGCGCCATGGAGTCCTGGTCCAGATGGTAGAGGAAGATATGAGCACTGAATCAATCGCTGTCTATCCGGGTAGTTTCGATCCGGTAACGCGCGGGCATCTGGAGATCATCGAAAGGGCCAGGGACCTTTTTGATGTGCTGCATGTCGCGGTGGTGGCGAACTCATCGAAGGAGTGCTTTTTTTCTTCCGAGGAACGACTCGACCTGTTGAGAACCGAAACTGCGGCTCTTGGCGGCAGGGGAAGACTGGAGTTCAGCGCTTTCGAGGGGCTCACTGTACAGCTTGCCGGCAAGCTGGGGGCGCGGTGGATCGTCCGGGGGCTGCGCTCAGGAGCGGACCTGGGCTATGAGCTGCCGATGGCACTCACCAATCGCGACTGCGCCGAGGGCGAGATTGATACGGTATTCCTGCCGGCCGGCCCGGGCACCTCTTTTATTTCATCAAGCCTGGTGCGTGAGATTGCGGCTGCCGGCGGGCGTCTCGATTCCCTTGTCACCGGGGGGGTCGAGGAAGCCCTCAGGAAGAAATCCGCTTCCTGAAAACGTTTCCGGTCGGTTATTCGCCGGGAAAGCGCTTGACTGGAAAGGTTCACTGGCGACCATCTACCGGCCATGGACAGTAAAACCGCTGCATTTATCACTCTTGGTTGCAAGATCAACCAGTACGAGACGGAGGCGATTCGCCGCGAGGTGCTCGAGCTGGGCTATGAAGAGGTCAAGGCCTCCGACCCGGCGGATGTTTACGTTGTAAATACCTGCTCGGTTACGGCCCAGAGCGGAATCAAGAGCCGCAAGTACATCCAGCGCGCTGCGCGAACGAACCCGCAGGCTCGAATCGTAGTGGTGGGCTGTTCCAGCGATGAAGAGAAGGAGTCCTTCAGCCGGATTCCCCAGGTCGCCCTGCTCGGCGGCAATAAGGAGAAGCCGATGGTGGCGAGCTTTCTCGATGGATGCTGGGACCCGGGTGACGAGATTCCTTCGGAGATGCGTGACATCTTTGATTTGAGCATCTCCGGTTTCGGCGACCGTACCCGTGCAACGGTCAAGGTCCAGGACGGGTGCAGCAATTACTGCAGCTTCTGCACGATCCCCTTTCTGCGCGGCCTGTCCAGAAGTCGTGCCTCCGGCGATGTGATCGATGAGATCAGGAGGCTTGTGGATAATGGCTATCTGGAGGTTGTCATCTCAGGCGTCCATCTTCAGGATTACGGCCTCGATTTTGAGTCTCCCAGGGTCCTTGTCGATCTCCTTGCGGAGATTGCGGAGGTGGATGGTCTGCAGCGGGTTCGTCTCAGCTCACTGGGCGCCAGGGCTTTTACTCCCCGGCTGCTTGACCTGCTGGAGAACCCGGTTTTCTGCCGGCACTGGCATATCCCTCTCCAGGCCGGATCAGACAGGGTCCTGGAGATCATGCGGCGGGGTTATACGGTTGACGATTTCCGCCGGGCTGTGGAGGAGCTACGAAAACGTTTTGTCGATCCTACGCTGACCACGGATGTAATCGTGGGACATCCGGGTGAGACCGTAGAAGATTTCTCAGAGACGCTGGATCGTTGCGAGGAGTTTGCTTTCTCCAAGATTCATGTTTTTCCTTTCAGTATGCGTGAGGGCACCCTGGCCGCATCCTTGAAGCGGGACGTGGTTGAGCAGACAGAGGTTCGACGTCGCTCGGGAGTACTTGGAGAGCTCGACAGAAAGCTGAATCTTGCCTACAGGAAGCGATTCATCGGACGCAGCCTCGAGGTACTGGTTGAAGGACCCGTCAAGGGGGATGAGAATTACCTGGTGGGAATGGCGCAGCGCTACCTCAGGGTCTCCTTTCCTGTGCCATCCGCTGGAGCTCTCAGGAGGTTTCAGGGTACGCTTCAGGCGGTAAAAGTTGATAAGATTACCGACGGTGGATTGCAGGGACATTGGGATGAAATTCCTGTCAATGTCGCCGGTCCTGTATTCTGATCCAGGCTGTGGTGAGGTGGTGAAATGGTCGAAATTCCTGAGGACTTGCGTGATACAGGCGGAACTCCGGCGCTTGACGCTATTCGGGCCCTTCGTCAGCAACTGGAGCTGAATCGTGACTTCGGCTGGGATATGCCTGTTGCGGCAGAACAAGGCCGCGTGCCAGTGGAAGTTTCTTCGCCAGGTGATCGTGCGGGCGTGGTAACGAACCCGCCTGCAGGGGAGACCGGGGTGGCTGAGCGGGAGACTGCGTCAGCTCCTGCGAGCCTGCCGGGGCAGGACAAAGGGGTGGCCCTCGAACCTGTCGAGGCCGAGGTGGCCGGTTGTACTCTCTGTGGTCTCTGTGCGGGGAGAACCAATACGGTTTTCGGGGTGGGGGATCCCCGGGCCCGCCTGCTTTTTGTTGGTGAGGGCCCCGGGCGGGATGAGGACCTTGCCGGGGAGCCGTTTGTCGGCAAGGCCGGTCAATTGCTCAACGATATCATTAAGGCCATGGGGCTCGAGCGCGAGCAGGTCTACATTGCCAATATAGTCAAGTGCAGACCTCCCGAGAACCGCAACCCCGCTATGGAGGAGATCGCCGCGTGCATGCCCTACCTCCGCCGCCAGGTGGAAATTATCCAGCCCGAGGTTATCTGCGCACTCGGAGGCGTGGCTGCCAAGGCCCTCCTCTCGAGTGAATCCAGCGTGGGCCGGCTTCGAGGAGAATTTCATGACTACGATGGGATTGCGGTCCGGGTTACCTACCATCCTGCATACCTTTTGCGAAGTCCTCACGAAAAGCGCAAGACCTGGCAGGATATCAAGGCTGTGATGTCCAGGCTCTCCCTGCCACGGCCTTCATAGGTCCTCCGGAGCTTTATTCCAGCTGGTCTCGGAGAAGGTTACAGGTATGGCTCCCCGGTCTTTCTTGTCACTTGACTTGGTGTTGAATCAACTTGTAGACTCGCGTCTTGCCTCACCAAGGCAATCCGTAAGATTTTGACAGCAAGCTATTTTCAAGCGAATTGAGTTCGCATCTGGAAACCGGTGGGCTATTGGTTCCCGGTAGCCGGATTCGCGTATATCTCAGCCAATTCCAGGGACACCTGGTTCCTGGATGGTTTGTTTCCGGGTCCAGGCCGGGTGTCTTCTCCGGTGAAATCCGGGGGCGACTCCTGGTGGCTGTGACAGCGTGCAGATCTGCGTGAACCTGGTTCGTGAATTGCCCCGGAAATCGGTTTTGTGATTGAAGCAGGAGAGCCATTCGTTGAGTTCTTCCTGCGGGTATTTCCAGGGACAGAGCCTGGTGGTTTAGGTATGAAGCAGGGATTTATAAGTAGTGATAGGCACTGCGATTGACTTGTTATCGGAGGGTGTGATACGATCTAAAGACTTGCGAAATACAGCAATAACAAAGTGTTAGGTAAATTTTGGACCGATTCAGGTCTCTTGATTAGACTTAGAAGAGGGAGAGAGGCTTCGCTCCCGACCGGTTTGAATATTTACTGAGCATGTTGAACGGATGTTATTCGTTCAGTTTTCGTGGTCTCGACTCCATAGAGAA
>JAYGDV010000088.1:0-7852 GCA_046582735.1 Planctomycetota bacterium | reverse complement strand
AATCGTTCCCGATATTTCACTACTGCCGGCTCCGGCTGCCCGGGAGAGACCGAAGTCGATGAGCTTGACGAGAGGTTTTTCTCCGCTGCCGCAGACGAGGATGTTCTGGGGTTTCAGGTCGCGGTGGACCAGTTCCCTGGAGTGGATGTAATCGAGAGCCGCAAGCACCTGGTCAAGAATCTCCTGCAGCTCGGCCGATTCTCCCCGTTCACCGTCGTTGGGCAGGATCTTTCCGAGGCAGTCCAGGAGGGTCTCTCCCTTGAGGAGCTCCATGGTGAAGTAGCGCAGCCCGTCGGTCGTGGTGCCGTAGTCGTAGACCTGGACCAGGTTGGGGTGGGTATGAGAGGCCAGCAGCCGGAATTCATCGCCTGCGAGGGAGGACATCGAGGCGGAGAGGTCTTCATTGAGGACCTTGATGGCGAGCTCGCATTTTTCAACCGAGTCGAAGGCCCTGTAGACTTTTCCACTGCCACCCTTGCCCAGGGTTTCGAGAATGCGATAGCGACGCGCCTTGCCCAGCAGCTTCATCGGTTCACCAGTATGGAATAAAAGGGCCCTCAGTTCCGCACAGCGAAGGATTGTAACATAATGACAAAGATCTTGTCAGAATGGTGGTAAACCCGCGTATTTGCTTCATTCCTGGCCGGCTGCCGAGTTTGGCTCAAGCGTTTACAGCAGAACTAATTGAGACTTTGAGAGTCCTGTGTTCGCAGATATCATTGAACAGGGTTGAATGGTTCCTGCGAGACTGAGACCGGGAACAGCAAACGGGTCTGGTTCTGTCCAGCAAGGGACGGAACCGCTCTTTCAGCAGGGAATACAATAACGTGCCAGCCTGTCGGAATATCTTTCACCTGTGCTTTCTGCTCGTGCTCCTTCTTGCCTGCAGTGTTGAGGTACAGGCTCAGCAGGGCCTGGTGATTACGGAGATCCTGTCGGTCAACCGCGCAGGTCTGCTGGACGAGGATGGGGAGCACAACGACTGGATCGAGCTTTACAACGACAGCGACAGCGCGATCAACCTGGCCGGCTACAAGCTCACCGACGAGCTCGAGGATCTCTCGAAGTGGGAGTTTCCCGATGTAACCCTCGAGTCGCGGCGCTACCTGGTGATTTTCGCATCGGATAAGGATCGCCGGGTGGCAGGCTCCCAGCTGCATACCAATTTCAAGCTCGAGAGACAGGGAGAGCTCCTGGCCCTGATTACTCCGGATGGTTCGACGGTGGTGGCCGCCTTCGCGCCGGGTTATCCCCGCCAGGTCTCCGATGTGTCCTGGGGTCTTGCCACGGACTCGGTGTTTCAGCGGGTTACGGGATCCGAATCGGCTGTGAAGGTGCAGGTTCCAGTCGGGCCGGAGCTCGGCCCTGGCTGGGTGGGCCGTGATTTCGACGACTCCGCCTGGGGAGGGCAGACCTTCGGCGTTGGTTTCGAGCGCGCGCCTGATTCCTCCAGGAGCTTCACGCCGTTTATCAATACGGATGTCGAGGAGGAGATGTACCGCATCAACGGCTCGGTTTATATCCGCTCTTCCTTCAATGTGGAGGATCGCTCCGCGGTCGACTCCATGCTCCTTGGAATCCGCTACGATGATGGTTTCGTTCTTTTCCTCAACGGCGAGAGGGTCCTCTCCTCCAATGCTCCGTCGGCTGAGGCGCTGGCCTGGGATTCGCGGGCGACCAGGAGCAATGGTGACACCAACGCGATTGAATACGAGGAGTTCGACCTCTCTGAGCACCTGGGGCTTCTGCGTGACGGTGCCAATGTTGTCGCGATCCAGGGTCTCAATACCTCGCTCTCCAGCAACGACTTTTTGATCAGCCCCTTCCTTGAGCTGGTCGACCTGGGGCCGGTCAACGCCAAGGTGCGTCAGTATTTCCCCGAGCCGACCCCGGGAGGTCCCAACCGCCAGGGCTACGATGCAGTCAGCCCGGACCCTGTCTTCTCGCATGAGTCGGGGGCCTATGGCGGCAACCTTGCCGTGGAGATCAGCTCCGAGCTCGAGGGCGCGGTCATTCGCTACACTCTCGATGGCTCTGTTCCAGGTGAGACCGACACCGTTTATACGGCCCCGGTCCCCATCACTGCGGCGGCAACTCTTACCGCCAGGGTGTGGGCCGAGGGGGCTCTTCCCGGGGAGGCGGTATCGATGAGCTACCTGATGCTGGCGGACTCGGTGCAGCAGTTCAGCTCCAACCTGCCGATTGTGCTCATTGACACCTTCGGCCGTGGTATCGGCGAGGGCGCCTATGCGCGGGTTTTCTGCCAGTTTATCGATGTCGGTGAAGATGGCCGCGCCCGGATCACCGGCGAGCCGGATTATGTCGGCCCCGCGGGGATGAAAATACGCGGCTCGAGCTCGACGGGCTTTCCGAAGAAACAGTATGCCTTCGAAACCTGGGACGATGCGAACCAGGACCTCGATGTTTCGATCCTCGGCATGCCATCGGAATCGGACTGGATCCTCCATGCGCCGTACTCCGACAAGTCCCTGATGCGCAATGTGCTCTCCTACCAGTGGAGCAACCAGATTGGCCGCTACGCGGTGCGAACGAAATTCGTCGAGGTCTATATGAACACCCGCAGCAACACGCGCATCGGCTCTTCGCCCAGCGAGTACATGGGGGTCTATGTCTTCATGGAGAAGATCAAGCGCGACGGTGACCGGGTTGATATCGAAAAGTTGCTCCCGGGCGATGTCACCGCCCCGGAGATCACCGGCGGCTATATCCTCAAGAAGGACCGCCTTGATCCCGGAGATGCGGGTTTCACCACCAGCCGCGGGCAGCGCCTGGCCTATTTCTATCCCAAGGAGCGCCTGATCCAGCCACCGCAACGTGACTATATCCGCGGCTATATGAACCAGTTCGAGGCGGCCCTGTACGGGGGTGGCTTCCGGGACCCGGAGACCGGCTACGCTGCCTATATCGATGTGATGTCCTTCATCGACCACCACATCATGGTGGAGCTGACGAAGAACATCGATGGCTACCGCCTGAGCACCTTCATGCACAAACCCCGCGGCGGCAAGCTGACGATGGGGCCGATCTGGGACTACAACCTCTCGCTCGGTAACGCCAACTATCTCAACGGCGGCAACCCGACCGGCTGGTATTACCCGCAGCTGAATGCCACTGATTACCCGTGGTACACGCGCCTGTTCCAGGACACCGCCGGCTTCCGGGCGCTCTACAATGAGCGCTGGCGCCAGCTGAGGGGTGAGCAGCTCACCCTTGACTACCTGATGGGTACGGTTGAGGAGCATGCCGCGGTGCTGGGTGAGTCCCAGGTGCGCAACTTCCAGCGCTGGACCATCCTCGGCACCTATGTCTGGCCGAATTTCTACATCGCGCCGAGCTGGGATGCGGAGATCACCTGGATGAGCGGCTGGCTCGAGGACCGGGTGGCCTGGATGGACGGACAGCTCATCGGCCTGCCCTCGAGCCCGCAGTTCAGCTCCGAGGGAGGCTTCATCGACCCTGGCTTCCGGCTCGAGATCACCTCGGCGGACGAAGGCGAGATCTACTACACGACCGATGGCAGCGACCCCAAGGGGCCGCGGGCAGTGCTCGCCGAGACGGCCCGCCTCTACGAGGGGCCGCTGGTCCTGTCGGAGAATACCCAGGTCACGGCCCGGGTACGAAGCGGCCCGGAGTTCTGGAGCCCGCCGCGAAGCGCGCTCTTCGTCACCGGTGTTCCTTCCCTGCGCATCACCGAGTTCATGTACCATCCGCCCGATCCGACAGCGGAAGAAAATCCCGCCGGGCTCTTCAGGGTGAACGACCTGGAGTTTATCGAGCTTCAGAACATCGGTACGGAGCCCATTGAGCTTGCCGGTATGAAGTTCAACCGCGGGGTGCGCTATACCTTTTCGGAGGGCCAGGCGCTGGCTCCGGGAGAATACGGTGTGGTGGTGGGCGACCCGGAGGCCTTCGCGGCGCGCTACGGCAGCGAGGGGATCACGGTGCTGGGCGAGTTCACCGGCAGCCTCAGTGACCGCAGCGAGACGATTGAGCTGCTTGGCGATCTCGAGGTGCCGATCCACAGTTTCAGGTACGAGGACACCTGGCACCTGGCTGAGGGAGCCGCGGGACCCTCACTTGCCGATGGTGAAGGCCACTCCCTGGTGATCCGGGATACGACCGCTCCCCTGCAGAGCTGGGCGGATGAGGCGAGCTGGCAGCCCAGCTCCCTGGCGCTGGGCACTCCCGGTGGGCCCGATGGCGGCGTCATCGAGCCACCCGGAGGGTTGCAGACGCCGGGTGATCTCAACCAGGATGGCAACCTGAACCTCTCCGATGCCGTCGCTGTGCTGACCTATCTCTTCCAGGGCAACCCGGCTGAACTTCCCTGTGGAGACGGAACGCTCCAGGGCGAGGGCAACACGGTCCTGCTCGACAGCGATGGAGGCGGGGCAGTTGTCATGGCGGACGCGATCTACGTGCTCAGCTACCTCTACCAGGGCGGCCCGCCCCCGGTTCTCGGGGCCGGGTGCGTTCGTATAACCGGCTGCGAGGATGCCTGCGTACCCTGACGCGTTTTCTACCTGCCGGCTGTCGCGCGGGCTTCGCGACTGCGGCGTTTCGCATCGAGGTAGGCCTGGTACCCCCGGCGCACATGGGCGGCTTTCGAAGCCAGCTTGAGCAGGGCCTGTTTGCTCCCGATCTCGACGCCCCGGCTGTCCAGTATCGCTGCGGCCTGGGTGGCGACCGCCTGGTCGTATTTTTCGAGCTTGTCGAAGACGGCATCGAGAGAGTCCTCGACGGAGTCGGCAAGCAGGGTGGCCTGCTCCCGGGGGCTGCTCCATTTCCCGTTGCGGTCGCCGTCGATCCGCACCGCCCCGCTGGAGCCGAAGAGATACGGCTTCCAGTCGGGCGTTACGGGCTGGTAGGTCCTGGCGATCGGGTGGAAGGGGAAGGCATTACTGAGGCCAGTGGCGGCGGCGCTGAGATGGACATCGTGGGTGGGCCGCGGGATCGTCCAGGTGTGCTTCCACTTGCTGCCGGCACGGCCGCCGTCCTTTTCTTCGATTGTGGCTTGGCGGATGACCGAGCCGTTGCTGAAGAGCTCAACCCTGGCGGGGCGCGACCAGGAAGGGCCGAGAACCTCGACCTCGACGCGGAGCTCACCTCCCGGTTTCACCATGCTGCCGGGGCCGTGCCGGCCGTCGACCCGGATGCGGGTCAACAGCCCGAGGCACACAGACACCCTGCCCGCGATGAGGCTGTCGACAGCGGCGGCGACGTCAATTTCCCCGGGGTTGCTGTCATCGCAGGCGATGTAGGTTCTTCCCTGCCCGACGATTTTCGCTGAAACCTCGTGAGAATCACTCGAGCCGATGGGGGTGATCCGGTGCCCGCTGTTGAGAAGGCTCATCCAGTCGCGAAAGACCCTCATCGGGTCGGAGTGCAGGGCGGCTGAGTTGATGACCTCGATGGCATTGGCCTCGAGCAGCTCGCTGTCTGTGTTTCTCCCGGCCGCCTCGTTGTAGTGCAGCGGCCCCAGTGGCCGGTAGCCGGCG
This sequence comes from Planctomycetota bacterium, assembly GCA_046582735.1. Taxonomy (GTDB): domain Bacteria; phylum Planctomycetota; class UBA8108; order UBA8108; family UBA8108; genus UBA8108. The sequence continues at coordinate 2,333 of JAYGDV010000088.1, read as the reverse complement.
TGAAGATCGCGCGGGTGGTTGAGGATTACGACCTGGGGTTTTCCGCCGGAGGCTCCACGGATGTTTTTGAAGATGGTCTTCCAGTCCCCGGGCGTATGGTCCGGAGGCTTCGTGCCGGCGGCGATGGGGAAGATGTTGAAGTGGCCGTGGCGGGTGGTGACCTCGTTGCCGATGACCGGAGTGAAATACTTCAGCAGCCCGAGCTTGCGCGCAATGGGAATGTAGTCGATATGCTTGTTGTGGTCGGTAGCGATGGGGAGCTCGATACCCTCGCCGGCGATGGTGATCATGCGCTCGGGCATATTGCAGTCACCGTGCCCTGAGTGGGTGACGGTGTGGATGTGGGTGTCGCAGCTGACCAATCCGGGAGTAGGCACCTCGCGGCGGATCTGCAGGGTGCGTTCGATCCGGTCACCCGGTTTTACCTTGATGACCGTTTTGCTGATGCCGTACTCGAAGCCCCTGCCGGCCCAGACGGTGTACTCGCCACTCTCCAGCCCGAAGCGGGCCTCTCCATCGGCGGTGTAGACCACCCCGGTTCGAACTGCCAGGCGGTTGTTTGATTCAGCGCCAAGGAGCGCCAGGGCGCCGGATTTCGTGGCGATGGTCACCCTGCAGGGCAAGGGCTTGCCGCTGTCGGAATCAAGCACCCGGATCCTGGCCTCGGCCTCGTGGAGGAAGACAGCCGGTGTGCGCGTTTCGAGACGGATTTCGCCCACGAGGATGTCATCGCCGTGTTCCGCTGAGGGGATGATCTGCAGTTGGTTGGGGCCGTCTTTGAGGGCTCCGGTCGGCACGGCGAACCGAATGAGCTGGTCGTTCTCATCGCGGATCAGCTGGCCGAGGCGTTTCTTGTTGAGCAAAACGGGCCATACCATCTTGACGTCGCGCTGGCGCAAGACCAGCGTTGCGGCGGCAGCGTTCTTTGCCGCCGCGAAGTTCAACTCGAGGCGGTCGCTCTCGGCGGCGGCGGGAAACTCGCTCCACTCGCGGGTCTTGCCGGAGCGCAGGTGGTGGAGCTTGCCATCGAGCGTCTCGGCGGCCGCGGGGAGGACCGAAAGGAGTACGATCGACAGGGTGGTTGCCGCCAGGAACCGGTTCATTCCTCTTCCTTTCCGGCAGTTTCACCGCCCTCATCATCGCTGTCCGCCTGCGCCAGCAGGTCGCGGATATCGCGGAAGCCGCCGATCGTGACGACGACCGAGATCACCGCGAAGAGGACAAGGCTGATACCGAGGGTCCAGCCCCAGAAGGTTGCCCAGGAGCTCATCATGTCGTCACCTCCTCTTTGCTGTTTTTGCTGGCGGATTCTTCGGCCGTACGGTCTGGAAAGAGCAACGAACCGAGGACCATCAGCAGGGCGCTTACGGCAATAGTCACCATTCCAACGATTTCACTATCCCACTCGACGCCCACCGCCTTCTGCAGCGGTTTGAGGCCCAGCACGGCCGACAATCCGGAAATCAACGCGAGGTACGCTCCTGTGCGGCTGGCTCTCTTCCAGTACAGTCCGGCTGTGAGCAGGGAGAGGGCGCCGGTGAAATAGATCGCGCCGGTGATGGCCATGTAATCCCAGAGGTCCTGGCCGAGATCGTACCAGAGGCTCCAGACCAGCAGGAAGATGCCGATTGCGAAAATCAACATCCGCGTGAGCTTCAGGCGTTGGGCCGTAGACATTTTTTCGCCTCGCAAAGGGGCGATGACATCCTGGGTGAGGACAGAGCTCCAGCACAGCAGGTAGCTGTCATGGGTTGACATGAAGGCGGCCAGCATGCCGGCTACCACCAGGCCGAGAAGCCCGCTTGGCAGCAGGATGCCGAGGAAGCGGGGCATCGCCTTGAGTCCCGCGCCGGGCTGGGGGTCGATGATGCCCTCGGGGAAGAAATTCTCGGGTTGGGCAAAGTAGACCAGCGCGCAGAGGCCGAGGAAGCTCGGGATGAGTACCCGGATGAGGAAACCGATCGACGACCATACGTAGATGCGCTTGACGTCTTCAGCGCTGCGCGCGGAGCAGGCACGCATGACCGCCGTTTGCCAGACCGCGCAGGACACCAGCCCCATGAAGAACATCCAGATTACGTAGTCGATTCCGTATTTCTCGTTGGCGAGGGGGTCGAAGCCGCCTTCTCCCTTCAATTTCTCTACCCCGCTGACGATGTTCTCCCATCCGAGCTCGTTGAGGGCGAAGAGCGTCGTGACAATGAGGCCGACCGAAAGTACGACGAACTGGACGTAGTCCGTCAGCACGATGGAAAACATGCCGCCGAGGATCGTGTAGAAGAGCACCAGGGCCAGCAGGGCGGTCATGACCCACTTGATCGTGGTTTCCTCGA
>JAYGDV010000041.1:0-2656 GCA_046582735.1 Planctomycetota bacterium | reverse complement strand
GATGCCCCGCTCGAGCTGGAGGCGGGTGGCCCAGGAGGACTTGTGGGTCTTTACATGCGGCCGCAGGCAGCCGGGAGCCTCGCCTGGGAGGAGTTCCTCGATCTCCTGCTGGAGGATCGCCAAGTTCTCTTCAACCAGTTCCTGGTAGACCACAAGGCAGGGGCTTTCCAGGCTCTCCAGCCTGTCGAGATGGTAGGCATTTTCATCCAGCGTGCCGTGGTCGTTCATCATGGCAGCTACAATAGCACCCCTGTGGGTGGTGAGCGGTAAAAACCAATGTGCCGGGGGCGTCCTGCTCAGATAGGTTTCTTTTTTTCTTCGCGGGGCGGTTTCTTCTTTTTCCCGGGGGGAAGGGGGCTGCCGCTGCTCCCGGAGCTACTGGATGAACGCACTTTCAGCCGCCTGACGCTTTCCTGGATGTCGGCGGGCATCTTATCGAGAGATTCCCAGGGCTCATTGTCAGCGATAACCTCTTTGCCGCGGCGTACCGAGAAGGTCTTCCTGCCGTTAGTTTCCCTGACGGTAATAGTCAGGTCTCCATCGCTGACAGTGACCGATGATGAAACTGAAGAGCTGCCGGAGTTTTCGCGGCGAAAAGCCCCTGGTGGGAAGACGGACCGCCTTGTTGAGGGGTCAGCCGCCAGGGTGACCTTGACCTTCTTTTTTTCCCCGGCCCGGACAATGCTCAGCTCGACCTCTTCGCCGGGTCGTTTTGCAGCGATCAATTGCTGGAGGTTCGAGGTTACGCCGTCACGGGAATTCCCAAAGAGCGATTCTATGGATTCGATCCTGAGGCCCCCGGTGATCCCACCCCGGATCCCCCGCAGCTGCAGATCTCTGAATTCTTCGGGGAAGATGATCGTGCCCGTGTTGCCGCTTTTCCTGCTGGAGGTGACGGCTTTGCCGGCTACCTGCAGGATGACGTCATGTTTCTGGAGGTCGGCATCGTAAGCCGGTGAGCCGGGAAGAGCTTTTTCCACCAGCACTCCTTCGTTGGGCGAGAGCTTGAGATGCGAGGCAAGGCTTGGCGGGATCCCAGCCAGGCGCACCCCGAGGTAGGCCTTCGCTCCCTTCGCCTGCCCTGGTTTCTCCGGCCTGGCAGGAACAGATTCCAGGGGAGGGCGCCTGGGCGGGGCTGCTCCAGGCTTGACGCTGAATTCCAGGGTTGCGGCTCCCCGGCGCACGGTGAGCGCCAGGTTTTCGTTGCCCGGATGCGAGGAGAGAACTTTCTTGAGGTCGGCTGGGGATTTAATCTCGCTGCCGGAGGCCTTGATGATGATGTCATGAACTTTGAGACCGGTCTTTGCAGCAGGGCTGTTCCCGGCTACTGCGATGATCATCGCGCCGCCATCGAGCTTGAGCTGGGCGGCAAGTGCCGGGGGGATTTTCGCGGCAAGGCTGATTCCCAGGTAGGGTTTGCCGGCCGACATCGCGCTTTGCGCCAGGAGGATGCAGCCAAGGGCCATCAATCCCACATTGACAGGTCTTCTGAACATTCCAGGTTCTCCCTTGATAGAAAATTAGAGTGCCACATTGCTCCGGGCAGGCATTTGAGTAGACGTTGCCGGAAGCCGGGCGTTGCTTTTATTACCCTACTCAGGAGGATTCGCCCTCTGCAGGGGAATCTTCATCAAACTTTGCAATCGTCGATCCGCAAATATGCGCAGGCATGATTTTTTCGAATTCTTCCCTGGAAATCGAAGGGCCCTCACGTTTACAGCAGCTGTTGAAGCTGTTGACAAGCATCGTGGCGATGTCCTGCGGGCTTCGGCCCTCGATGTTGTGCCGTTCTATGATGGTTTGAACCCTGCCGTCCTGGAAGACAGCGATACAGGGGGATGAGGGAGGAAACTCGCTCATGTAGCCTCTCGCCTTCTCGGTCGCATCCTTGTCCTGGCCGGCAAAGACGGTGGTCAGCCGGTCCGGGATGAGGCCGTTCTGCAGGGCGAGCATCACACCGGGGCGGGCGTTTCCGGCTGCGCAGCCGCAGACGGAATTGACCACGAGCAACACGGTGCCTTCGCTCTTTCCGAGCACGTCGTCGACATCTTCTGAGGTGGTGAGCTCGTCAACTCCAACACGGGTCAATTCCTCCCGCATGGGCTGGACAGCCGTCGGGTCGTACAGGGGTCTGAAGGTATCGAATTCTTTCATCTGAATATCTCCGTCTTTCTGGTGATTTCTGGCCCGTCATGAACTGGCAGGTGGCCGGGGTTGGTTTCCTCTAAAAGCGCCAGGAAGGGGTGTCCTGCAGAGTCCAGCCGCCCTCCTTGTAACCGCTGAGAGTATTGTATAGAGACGATGTTGAACATCAAATAATTCGCTTTCGCGGCAGTGTTGCCCTCTTGCCAGGAAAGCTCAAAATATGCGAGTATTTGCCCTGGAGCCGTGAAATGAAAAATTCTGATATTGAGCAGGACAAGAAGACTACCTACCCGTCGAGATCATTGCGGGTGGTCCATATTCTGCTCATCTCTTCGGCGACTGTATTCGCCTTCGGTTTCGCTGCTTTGAAGCTTTCGAGGGCGGAGCCGGTGGGGGCGGTTGCCTCGCTGCTGGCAGGCGTTGGGTTCTCTCTTTACCTGCGCTCATTCATCAGGAAAACCGCCTGAGGGCCCGCATGAAACAGCTGCTGATTTTCAGGCATGGAAAATCC
>JAYGDV010000570.1:0-1786 GCA_046582735.1 Planctomycetota bacterium | reverse complement strand
ATGGCACCACCCACCAGTACAACGACCTGCCCCTGGTCGTTGCAGGTGGCGGAGGTGGAGCCCTGAAGCTCGGCCGTCACGTGCACTGCAAGCAAGGTACTCCGCTTGCCAACCTCTGGCTCGCCCAACTCAACGCCCTGGGCATTGAGCGTAAAAAGTATGCGGACAGTACGAGAGCACTGGGCGAAATACTGGCCTAGGCGGTTTTGCTCCGCGCCCAGGGGGCGGGGACTTTGTGCCTTCTGACTTTGCCTGTCCTTAGAGGGTGTTGTTCAATATAAAGGAAGTGTGCGAAGGCAGCGCCATGCCGAAGCGCGAAAAAAAAATTGAACCGCTACCCTGGAGTTCTAAATGACAAAGACTGCCCGGCTTCTCCTCCTCTTCCTGGTTCTCAGCCCCGGTCTCCGGGCCGCTGGTAAACCCAACATCGTCTACATCATGCTCGACGATGCCGGCTACGGCGACGTGAGTTGCTATGGGCAGAAGAATTTCAAGACCCCCAATGTCGACGCGCTGGCCGCCGGGGGGCTGAAGTTCACGCAGCATTACTCCGGCAGCACGGTCTGCGCACCGACACGTTGCTGCCTGATGACCGGCCTGCATACCGGGCATGCATTCGTTCGCGGCAACCGCGAGGTGAAGCCCGTCGGCCAGTCACCGATCCCGGGCGATACCGTCACCGTGGCCAAGCTCCTGAAAAAAAGAGGGTACAGGACCGGGGCCTTCGGCAAATGGGGCCTGGGCAACCCGGGCTCCGAGGGCGACCCGGTCAACCAGGGTTTCGACGAATTCTACGGCTACAACTGCCAGCGCAATGCCCACACCTACTACCCCACCTGGCTCTTCCACAACCTCGAGAAGGTCGAGCTCGATGGAAAGACCTACGCCCATGACCTGATCATGGCCGAGGCCCTCAAGTTTATTCGCAATAACAAGGACGGCCCCTTCTTCTGCTACCTGCCCTGGACCATCCCCCATGCCGCGATGCATGTCCCCGAAAAATACGCTGCCCCATTTCGTGAGAAATTTTCCAAATACGAAAACACCATCGGCCGCTACAAAGGCCCCAGCGTGAAAAACCCTGTGGCAGCCTTTGCCGGCATGATGGTCAAGATGGATGAAGGCGTCGGGCAGGTCACCTCGCTGCTCAAGGAACTCGGGATTGAGAAGAACACCCTGGTCCTCTTCACCTCGGACAACGGCCCCCACCGCGAGGGTGGACACAAACCCGACGTCTTCGACTCCAATGGCCCCCTCAGCGGCTACAAGCGCAGCGTAACCGAGGGAGGGATCCGGGTACCCCTGATCGCTTACTGGCCGGGCCGAATCGAGCCCGGAACAAGTACCGGTCATATCTCAGCCCACTGGGATTTTCTTCCGACCGCCTGCTCGCTTGCGGGCATTGAGTCTCCGAAATCGATCGATGGCATCAGCTTCCTGCCGACGCTCCTGGGAAAAAGCAAAGAGCAGAAACAGCATGAATATCTCTACTGGGAATTCTATGAACAGGGAGGAAAGCGGGCCGCCCGCTTTGGTAAATGGAAGGCAATCCAGAGAAACCTCAAGAAGAACCTCGACAGTCCCATCCAGGTCTTCAACCTGGATGTCGATATCGGTGAGAAAAAGAACCTGGCTGCAAAACACCCCGAGCTGGTCAAGAGGGCGCGGGAAATCTTCGCTGAGGCCCATACACCGTCGAAACGATGGGGAAACCTGGTCAAATCAACCCGCAAGAGCAAAAAAACCGAATAACCCGTCTGAACCCGGCCTATAATGGCTGCAGGAT
>JAYGDV010000486.1:0-19161 GCA_046582735.1 Planctomycetota bacterium | reverse complement strand
CCGCCAGGAACGGTGGAGGTAACCCGCAGGAAAATCTCAAGCTCCGCTACGCCATCGAGAAAGCGAAAGCCGAGTCGATGCCAAAGGATTCGATTGCGCGCGCAGTCAAGAAAGGCATAGGGGAGTTGCAGGGAGAGGCGGTCGAGGAACTCACCTACGAGGGAATCGGCCCCCACGGCCTTTCCGTCATCCTCGAAGCGATCACCGATAACCGCAATCGCACGGGTGGAGAGATGAGAAACCTGCTGGAGAAGCGAGGTGGCTCACTCGGAAAATCCAATTCGGTGATGTGGAAGTTTGATCGCAAGGGACTCCTCTCCATTTCGAAAGAGGATGTCGAAGAGGAAGAGCTCTTTGAAGAAGCGCTCGAGGCCGGAGCCGAAAATATAGAAGAAGCCGAAACCTGCTTTGATGTGGAGGTTCCAGCCGAGGCCTTTGACCAGGTCAGAAGCGCCCTGCAGTCCTTCTTGGAGAAAAAGCGGGGCCTTGGTGAAGAGAAGAAATGGGGCGAGGCTGAAGATGACCGGCCCGTTTTCGAGCGTTCCGAATTGTTCTACAAACCCCAGAATCCCGTGATCATCGACGACAAGGAAACTGCCAAGGCAGCCCTGAATTTCCTCGAGGATCTTGAAGATCATGAGGATGTGCAGAATGTCTTCAGCGATCTCGACGTTCCCGACGAAATCATCGCGGCGCTCGCCTCCGAAGACTGATCAGCCTGCTTAGCCACGCCCTTCGTGGACTGCTTACCCACGCCCTTCGTGGACTGGGGGATGGCAGAGAAACTCCGAGTAATCGCGTATGGCGAGGCGGTCGTTGAAGGTCTCATCGAGCTCGTGCCAGTACCCCACCTTCAGGTCGCCCGGCTGCCAACACAGAAATACCTTTCTGCCATTGCAGAGCGAGGGGAAGTTGACGACCCCCCTCTTGAACTCCTCGACGAAACAGCCCAGGTTCTCTACCTCTCGGATGTAGCTGTTGATCCTGTCAATCAAGTTGTTCAGCTCGAGCTTGAGATCTCGTAAAGCATTCTCGATATCTGCCGCAGCGCAGCCGGTTTCGTATTCCCTGGCGCTTTTCTCCAGGCACTCGAGCTCCGCCCGTTTCTCAATGATCGCTTTCCACTTCGACATGATGTCAGCGACGATTCCCCTCATCAGTGGGAGCATTCGGTTGGCTTCTTCAATTGAGATGATCTTTGCTTCCATGTGTTTTCTCGAACAGGTGGGGGAATTCCACGAAATCAGTTCACTACCGTGAATACATGGAGCAATCCTCGTACCGCCCTCGCAGATAACACCCTATCTTTCTCAACCTGTTTGAAATCAAGCACATAGGTGATGCTCCGGGGAACAAAATTCAACAGGGGCGGAACCGGGGCCGGACCGATACGTCCAGATTCGGGACAATCCTGCCAAACCGTCCCCGAATAGGTCTACAAGGCTTGACAGACCCGATCTTTTCACTAAAACGGTGAAGTCAGATGGCATCTTCAAATCAAAAATCCTGGCTGTATGGGTACCCTGTCTCCGGGCGGGTTGTTGTGTTGTCCCTGCTGCTCTCTGCCGCCTGTCTAACAGCTCTCGCCCAGCAGTCCCCCCTCAGCGGAAAGCTCATCCGCAAGATCACCATCGAAGGACTCGCTAAAACGCCTGAATCCGAGCTACTGGGGCGCCTTGGATTCCGCATTGGAGAACGATACAACCCGGAAGCTGTAGAACTCGAGGCCGCCAGGTTATTCGCCCTCGGTAAGTTCAAACGGGTTCTCGGTCCCTATGAAAGCAAGTACGAGGACGGGGTAGCCATTCGGTTCGTGGTGGAAGAAAAACCCCTTGTTTTCAAGATCAGCTACCAGGGTCTTCACAGTGGAGCGATTACAGAGAATGACCTGCTGACTGGGACACCTTCCCTGCGAGTGCTCGAAGGCGACCTGTTTAACGAGTACATGATCCGCCAGGACATACAGGGCATCCGCAAAAAGTATCTCGACAAGGGTTTCCTCTTCGTCGAGATCGATCACACCGTGGAAACGACCAGCCGGGGAGTGGAGATCAACTTCAGGATATTTGAGGGTACCCAGGTCGGAATCGAGGATATCAGGTTCCGTGGCAACGACACCTTCAGCGAGAGCGAACTCCTTGCCCAGATAACCAGCAAGGAGAGAAAGTTCTGGTTACTTGATCTGATCATGCCCACCCACTTCAGCCCAAAAAACCTGCAGGCTGACATCGGCATCCTCAAGAAATTCTATCGCCAGCACGGATTCAGGGATGTCCAGATCGAGACGCAATCGGTAGAGCTTCGCCCCGGTAAAGAGGGCGTCGACATCGAGATCCTGGTCAGGGAAGGAGATCAATACACCTTTGAGGGCTACACCTTCACAGGAAACTCGGTTTTTTCAGACCAGGTCATCTTCGACCTTACAACCAGCAGCACCGGAACCCCGTTCAACCAGAAAGACCTCCAGGGGGACCAGGACGCAATTCTCAATTACTACAAGGACAGGGCCTATCTTTTCGCCAAGGTTACCCCGAAATTTGTCCATTCACTGGACAAACCCGCCCTGCGCATCGAGTTCAACATCGAGGAAAACAACGAGATCTATATCAACAAGATCAAGATCAAGGGCAACCTGATGACACAGGACCGTGTCATCAGACGAGAACTTGAATTCTACCCGGGCGAAAAAATCGACAACTCACGGCTGGTCAAGAGCAAGTCGAACATCAACCGGCTGGGACTCTTTCCAAGGGTTGACTACATCTACGAGCCCACCCTGCAGCCCGCCTACCGTGACATAACTGTCAATGTCTCCGAGTTGCCAAGGTACGGCAATCTCATGCTGGGCTTCGGGCTCTCCCAGGGCTACGGTGTCTTCGGCCAGATTCAGTTCACCAAACGCAACTTCGACATCCTCGACACCCCGGAATCCGTATACGACCTCCTGACGGCTTTCACCGGTGCCGGCCAGAGTCTCACCCTCCGCCTCTCGCCGGGAACCGTCTGGTCAAGGTACCAGTTGACCTTTGTTGAACCCTACCTGTTCGACACCAGGAATTCCCTGCGCCTCCAGGCCCAGAGCATCAAGTGGTGGAGATACCGGTGGAGCGAGCGGTATACAGGCTTCCTTCCAAAGGTCAGCCATGCCTTTGATTTCGACCGTGATCTGCGGATCGCTCTCGGAGCACGAATTGAAAGCGTAACTGTCGACAACATCGAAGACAATGCCCCGGCAGCTGCCTTCGCCGCCGAGGGCAATACATTCATCGTGGGACTGGATCTCGGCCTCGATTACGACAAGGCGTTCTACCACCCCACCGCCGGGCCATATGGCGGTCACAGGGAAAAGCTGGACTACAAGATCGCCGGCACCTTCATGGGAAGTGACCTCGACTACCACCACATCACATTCGGCCAGAATCTCTACTTCCCGGTTTACAGCCAGAAAAATGAAGACCACCACGTGATCGCCCTCAAGGCCAACGTTGGTGTCATTGAACCTTTTGGAGATACTGACGAGATCCCGATCTTCGAGCGCTTCTTCCTCGGTGGACCTCATACAGTGAAAGGATTCCGCCACCGTGGTCTCGGCCCACATGACAATGGCGATCCCATTGGCGCCACGGCACAGATCTGGGGAACCGCTGAATACAGCTTCCCGGTGTTCGAGCAAATGCTGCGTGGCGTGGCCTTCTTCGATTACGGCAATCTTCAGAACATGTCGGACTTCAATTTCGACAAGATGCGCTATGTGGTTGGAGCCGGTGTAAGACTCAACTTCCCGCTGCTGGGGGGAGCCCCGATCCCCATCGGGCTCTATTTTGGTACGCCGCTCAAAAAACAGCCCGAAGACGAAACCCGTTTTTTCCTTTTCTCTCTCGGGTATTTGTTCTGAACAGCCCCGCCAGGCTGAACCCGAACAACAGGCAGAAGCTGCAGGAACCCCTCTATTCCCACGTCTGCAGGCAACCTTAGCTATTCCGGTAACCGCCAGATGACTATTGTCTCCCTTCATCTGTTGGAGACTGCAGTTGTCTTGCCTTACAATACGCCCCTGCAGTCCTATCAATAACCTGGAGGATTCAATTCATGAATCGCCTCGCAATTGCCATCGTACTCAATCTCGTCCTCGTCCCCGCGCTCTTGAACGCGCAGGACAGCAAACGTTCTGAGGTTCTTAAAGAATACTGTAAGCGGGCAGCCCAATTGCAGCCCAGGGATGCAAATGCGCATTTCCTCTTTTACCTCTGGTGCACCGAGAACAACTTTGCCAACGAAGCCGGTTTCTACCTGAAGGAAACCCTGGTGATCGATGAGGACCATACCGATGCTCGTGAGACTCTCGGATACGCCCGCTATGGCAGCTCCTGGGTCCTGAAAACCGACCTGGAAAAACGAACCGGAAAATCCGGCAGGCCATCGGAAGCGGAGAAAACCCCGGAGCTCGTCATCACCAAGGCCCCTCCCGCCGCCGAACCGGAAGCTCCCATCCTCCCGGCCGACCCCTCCACCGGGGAGGAAGCCGGAACCGGGGACAGCGAGCTGGTGGTAGATGCCACCAGCTACTCCGCGGATGTTGCCCGCAAAAAAGAGTGGGCCGCTTCCCTGGCTGAAAACCTGAATATCGAATTCCAGACCTACGAGGACCAGGACTTCCTCATTCATACAACCCTCTCATCCGCCAGGCACGCCAAGGTAGGCCAGTTGCTTGCCCAGCTGAAGGCCGCTAAAAAACTACTCGGCACGGTGCTTGGGGCCAAGGGAAAGGATGCCCTCCTCTGGCCGGCCAAGGTCCAGTTCGTGCTGCTGCGATCGGAGCAGCAGTTCCAGCAGTTTGCCGAAGTGGTGGACATGGTGGACTACGCCAAGAACCCGGAAAGCGGGTATACCAAGGAAGAGCACACAGCCATCTGGCAACCGGACAGTACCGCAGCTTTGAGAATCCTGGCGACCGATGCAGTAAAATACATCCACGGAACCGACCGCCAGACAGGCTGGTGGCTTTCGGAGGGGGTTGCTGAACTGGTCATCGGCACGTTGAAGTCCAAGAGCGGCAAGGACGCCCGGGACAAAGCCTATTTCCTCCGCAACTACAAGACCACCGCAGATATCCTGAGCGCGGAGAACAACGAAGACAATATCTACTATCTCCTCGAAGCCCAGGAAATGAAGCGGCGCCAGGAGAGACGCAGTCGCGCCATGGCAATGACCCTTGTCAACTTCCTCTCTCGCAAGATCCCCCGCTTTCTGAGTGACCTCAAGGGCAAGGAAGCCCCTGCGGCTCCTCCTGAAGATGACGCAGACGCCCTCAAGATCTACTGGCTCAGCTACGTCAACTTCCAGGAAAAGATGCTGAAGACTCACTTCAAGAAGGAGACAGAAGAGCTCGATCTCCTCTGGAAGCGCCACGTTCTCGAGATGGCCAAGAAGTACAACCCTGCTGCAGATCAGAGAGCCCGCTACCCCAATGTCCGGGGAAGAAACCGCAACGATTAGACCGGGAAGTCCCGGGCGATGGTTTCAAAAGCCTGTTCCGAATAACCTGCGAACGGCTTTATCTTCGCTGTCTCCTGCTGTACTTACCGCAGCCACGGCAGATCGCACTCTTATCAGAACGAATCCCGCAGGCCTGATGCGATCAAGAACAGCTTCCTGCGCCGTCGATAATAATGCATGAACGAGTCTCTCAAAGGGGCTGAAGGGAAAAGACTCGTCAGCCTCGAAGTAGCAGCATGCAGATGCGGCCTTGTTCGCACTGCAGCATTAGATTTGGTCCTGGATGAAATCAACGACAGGACCAGTACTTCCCTGTGGATCGATGCCCCCACGGGAACGGGCAAGACCACGGCCGTAGTGGAGGCGCTCTCAGCTGCTGTTCACTTTGAGGGAATCAAGCGCATCTCCTGCCATCGGGGAATGCGGCTGGAGGAGGCCCTCTATCTCCTGAACGACTTCCTGATCCAGGCCGGGATCAACGACATGGAGAAAGTCCTCGGACAACGATCGAGACTGGAGGCAAAGCTCTCGGTTTTCCTCAATATCCTCTCACGCAGTCCTGTAGCCATCTGCTTCGATGACTTTCACTATCTCGAATCCGGCTGTAGCGGGGACTCACTCGAATCGCTGCGGTCTTTCATCAAGGCCTGCGCCGGCCTGGCGGCAAACGCCCCCGGACTCATTATTTTCTCCTCGACCAGCAAGCCTCCGGCCAAAGCTGCAATCCGGAGAGTCCAACTTCCGGGACTCCTGCCCGAAGAGAAGAAGGAGCTCTGGTCACTACTGGCGGAGGATGGATCCCTCCCTTCCCTGCAGGACAAAGACATCGAAAGGGTCGATTCAACCCCCCTCGCCCTCCAGTTGCTTTGCCGCACAGGCTCAATCAGCTCGGGCGGCAAAAGCCGGCAGCTCAGCCTCGAGAGGATCTACCTCGAAGCCCTTGCCCGTCTAAAACCCGGAACCCGTGAGCTCCTGGAACTGCTCGCTGAGTTCGGACGCCCCCTCGGGCGGGGAATCCTGCGCATCCTCGGAGAAAACCTGGAGGGCCGGGTCAATTTTCCGGCGGAAATCACCGACCCGAGGTTCCTGGAGCTTGAAGAATACGGACTGGTTCTGTTCAGCGAAAGGAACACCTCTTCCAGGCAGAGCTGTTCGCTCCACCCGCTGGTCAACGAAGCCGCCCAGCAGGGACTCCACGAACCGGAACCCGGTCAAGTCCGCGAACTGTTGATCGCCGCGGCGAACTACTACCTCCGACTGCCCGGCAGCGGAGAAAACATCTGGCCCATGTTCAACGCAAGGAGCTTTCTCTTCAGGGCAGGGCAATACGAGGAAGCCAGCCAGGTCCAGAAGTGCTTCATTGAAGACATGCTGAGGCTGGGCTATCTCGACCTGGCGAAGAAGATCCTCACCGAGACCATTGAAACCACCTCCGGAAATATTCGAACCGTCAGCCTCGGAAATATGGCAATTATCTGCAAGAACGAGAACAGGTACGAAGAGGCGCTCAGCATCTACCAGCAGGTCCGTAAAGAATTTGAAGCGAGCGCAGACCATGCAAACCTGGCCAGGGTGCTGCACCAGATCGGAAATATTCACTACCTCCGCAAGGACCTCGAGGCTGCCGGACACCATTACGAGGAAAGCGGCAGGCTGGCAAGCGAACTTGGAGAGGACGCGATCTGGATGGCCACAAGGGTCCAGCTTGCCAATGTTCTTTACCAATGCGAAAGGGAAGAGGACGCCCTTAAGAAGTATGCGGAGATCGTCGCCAGGCTGCAGGAAAACCCGGATGCCAACCAGGCCGGCCTGCTGGCGGCAATGAAGGTCCAGATCGGCCAGATCCATCAGAAGGCCGCCCGTCTCCTCGAAGCGGAATCAGAATATTCCGAGGCAGAGGCCATGGTGCGCAAAGCAGATGACAAGAGAAGCCTCCTGAAGGTGCTGCGTGCCCGGGCCATGGTTGCCAGGCAGGGGCGAGCCTACGACGAAGGACTCTCAATCTACGGCGAAGCTGAAAAAACAGCCGCGGCCCTCGGCGATATCCTGGAGATCTCCACCTGCCATCTTCTGATGGGAGATCTTGAACGTGAGCGTGTGCAGTTGGGGGCAGCTCTTGAAAAATACACCAGCGCCCGGTCACTACTCAGCTCTGAAACACCGCAGCACCAGCTGCAGAACACCGCCCGCAACAAACCGGTAAATACCCTGATCGACAAACGCCTCGGGGAGCTGGAATCGATGATGGGAACAGAAAGCTACCAGCGCGTGTTGAGCTCTATGAGAAGAAACTGAACCCAACCGGTTGAGTTGAAAAGTGGAGGCGGCACCCGGATTCGAACCGGGGATGACGGTTTTGCAAACCGTTGCCTTACCACTTGGCCATGCCGCCTCTCGGTCCCCTCTGGACGTGAAACCTGTTTATAGCAGACGGCTCCGGTCTTGACAACGGGCAATGACAACAGCCTGATGGGACAGCAGAAAAGACACAGATCCCCGGAAACAGGCATGCAGATACCCACCCTGAAGCCCCAGGCTTTTATCTTCGATATGGACGGAGTGCTGGTTTCATCTGAGAAAGTCCATTGGAAAGCCTACCGCGACACCTTTGCCTCCGAAGGTATTGAATATCCGTGGGAAGCCTACCGTGAAACCGGCCTGGGTATCTCGAGGGAAAACGTGATCGGCAAGGTCCTTGGAGAACTCGAGGAGGAAAAATTACTCCAGCTCATGAAACTCAAGGAGGATCATGTCCGGACCATCCTCGCACAGGAAAGGGTGGAGAGAATTCCAGGCGCGTTGGAGTTCATCGGTGGAATACACCGCCGAGGACTGAAAACAGCCGTGGCGACCTCCAGCCGCAACCCCCACCTGTTCCTCGAAGCAGGAGGATACCGGGACACCTTTGACCTCATTGTCGGTCGCTGTGATGTGCAACAACCCAAACCCCATCCGGAGACCTACATCGAGACCGCAACGAAACTGGGAATCGCCCCCGCTGACTGCCTGGCCTTCGAAGATTCCCCCGCCGGGGTCGAGGCGGCCCTCGCCGCCGGCATGCCGGTATTTGCCCTGGTTACAACACACACGAAGGAGGAGGTCAGCAGGGCTACGGCTGTCTTTGAAGGGTTTGACCAGATCGAGCTGGAAAACCTGACCCCCTGACCCGCGAGACCTGCTCAGGGGCGCTCATCAATCAGCACCGGCTTGAAGTCGAGGTAATCGCAGCTTACCAGGCTGTAGTCCACTCCACCGGATTCACCCTGGAATACCTTTTCCCATTCCGGGCTGGTGTGGAGATGCCCGAAGAGACAATGGCTGCACCCGCGTGACTCGAGAATCCGGGTGAAGGCACTCTCGCTGGAGCCAATCCGGTAGGGAGGATAATGAAAGAGGGCGATCGGCCGCTGGCTTCCCTCGTAGATCTCTTCGAGATGATCAATCGACTGCAAGAGCTCCCTGCGTTCTTTCTGCAGTGTGGCGAAGGTTTTCTCCAGCTTTTCCGGGGCCAGCTCTTCTCCCGGGGGTACCCATGGAAGGAAATCCCCTCCCCGCACTCCAACGATGGGAACGCCGTCGACAACCACCGCTCTTTTCTTGATCGCGTAGATTCCCTCTGGAAGCAGCTCGCCCAGCTTCTTGTGTGACCCCGGCCACCAGTAATCATGGTTACCCTTGATCAGGACCTTCTTCCCGGGAAGCTGCTCGAGCCATTCCAGCTCGACCGCTACATCCACGGCCTTCATAGCCCAGGAAAAATCGCCGGGGACAAGCACCAGGTCCTCCACATCGATCCGTTCTTTCCAGGCTGCCTCGACTTTGCGGTGATGCCCCACCCAGTGCTCCCCGAACTGGTCCATCCACTTACCCGTGGAAAAGCCGAGATGGAGGTCACTGATTGCCCAGATTTTCATTGGAGAATCCTGCTGGGAAGGTGAAATAAATGCGACAGCCGCCGGCAGAATGAGTACCTTATCCGGTCAGGCAACCCAAGACCAGTTCCAGGCTCCCAAAGCGATGAAGTCATTCGATCTTTTCCTGGTACCTTCCTCCAAATCGGCACTCGCTGCAGATGCTATCGGAGAGCAGCTGGCCCACTGTCCCTGGCTGCACCAGGACCGGTCGGACCCTACCCAGTTGGTCTACCAGAACGAGGATACCAGCGTAACGTTCTTCCTTCTGCTCGACTCAGCCCTGGCAGAAAACACCTTTGGTGGTGAGGGAGAAGATCCGGATAAGCCTTCGGGATCCACCTCGGTCCTCCCCGAAGGGGAAGATATAGAGCAAGAGCGGCTATCCGAAACAGGCGAGGAGGAGGCCGTGATGGATGTGCCGCCGGTGACGATCAACATCCCCCTCTTCCAGCCCCTGGAGGTCGCCAGGGAAGCCATCGACTTCCTGCTTCAGCTCGCTGAAGCAGGTGGCCTCGACACCATCGATCCCCAGGAGGCAGGTGCGGGCAACGGCGAGCCCGGCAGCTACAGCAACGAGGAGCTCCTTGAAAGCTGGCTAAGAACCCAGGATTCCATCTGCCGGCAGGCCGGCACCCCGGTCAACTTCATTCGCTGGAGCCAGGAGCGCTCCAGGAATTTCTTCAGCTACTCGCGCTCCTGCCCGCAGCTGCGTAAGCAGTACGAAAACGAAGGCCTCGCTGTACTGCAGGCGCAACCGGCGGCCTACAACGACGAGGTTCTTTCTCTCTGTGTCTGGAGATCCAATGTGCCGGCGGTGATCCCGCTGACCGATCTCGTCCTCCTGGAGAGGGTACGCCACAAGCGCAGGCTCTTTGGAACCAGGGAGGTCATCGATGAAATCCTCATACCCGGAGGCGAGCTCTGGAAAATTCTCTCTCCCTTTTCACAGGTCCACAATGAACCGGCGAGGATGCTGGTATTCCGTGATGCCGCCATGCCTCCTTCCCAGGTGGTCAACGATCTTGCGGAGCTGAAGGGAGAAAAGAGCACAGCTGCGAAGCGAACGGAATTCAGCGGGGTTATTGATTTCGACCTGCCGAGCCCGGCGCAGGAAACGGAGGACGGCCTTGAGCAGTGAAAAAAAGAATGCCCTGCTCGATGAGGACAGTCGCCCGGTCCTCCTGGGGGTCGTGCACCTGCGTCCCCTCCCTGCAAGTCCCGGCTATGATCCTGGGGGAATGGACAAAATCATCTCGGCGGCAAAGGCCGATGCAGAAACCCTGCTCGAGGCGGGCTTCGATGGCTACGTGATCGAAAACTTCGGTGACCTGCCGTTCTTCCCTACCACGGTACCCCCCGCAACCGTCGCCGCGATGACGAGGATTGCCTGTGAGCTGCCGACCCGCGAAACCATCGTCATCGTCAATGTTCTCCGGAACGATCCGCTTGCAGCGCTCTCGATCGCGGCCGCCGCCGGTCTCTCCGGAATCAGGGTCAATGTCCATACCTCCGCCATGCTTTGCGACCAGGGGATCATCGAGGGCCGGGCTGCTGAAACCCTCCGCCTCAGGAGTGAGCTCGGGCAGGAGCTGGGCATCCTGGCCGATGTAGATGTAAAGCACGCGGTCCAGCTTGGAAACCCGAGGGACCTCGCTGAGCTGGCAAAGGAGACCGCCTGCCGGGGACTTGCAGACGGGCTGATCGTAAGCGGCTGCGCTACAGGTTCTGCTGTCGACCCCAATGACCTCAACTCGGTCAAGGAGGCTGTCCCCGGGCACCCGGTCTTTATCGGCAGCGGTGCAGATGAATCGAATATCGCCGGGCTGCTGGAAACAGCGGATGGCGCCATCGTCGGAACAGCGCTCAAAAGAGACGGAGATGTCGGTAAGGAGATCGACATCGCCAGGGCCCGTTCCTGGCTGGCTGCCGCCCGCCATTGAGCCCTCTCAGGAATCCACCAGGAGAACCTGGAGGTCAGCGACATTGGTCCCGGTCGCCCCGGTTTTGAGCAGGCTTCCTGAGCGCTCCAGGAAAGTGTAGGAGTCATTATCCGCCAGCGCCTGCCGGGCTGAGAAGCCCTCCCCGCTTCCACGTTCGATAGTGAGCGGATCGACCAGGGCCCCCGCGGCATCGGTAGGGCCATCGATTCCATCGGTTCCCCCGCTAAGGAAAACCCAGGACCGATCCTGTGCCGCGGCACTCTCGAGGGCAAAGGCGAGGGCAAGCTCCTGGTTGCGCCCGCCACTCCCTCCTCCCCGGAGAGTGACCGTTGTCTCTCCCCCGGCAAGGATCGCCCGTGGCCCGGCTCCCGGGGCGTTTTGCAGGAGGACCGAGGCAAGGTCTTTTCCTGCTTTGCGTGCCTCGCCAACCAGGGTCTCGCTGAAGATACTCACCTGGTAGCCGAGCTCTTCCGCCCTGCGGGCTGCAGCTGCCAGGCTCAGCCCGTTGGAGCCGACCAGGCGATGGCTGACTCCTTCAAACACGGCTGCTCCCGGTTTCGGTGTCTCAGGAATTTCACCCCGGCAACCTGCAGAAATCCTGTCCCTGACGGCCTGCGGAGACTCCTCAAAAATCCCGTACTCCCGCAAAAGGCGCCCGGCATCGGCAAAGGTCGTGGGATCACCCACCGTCGGCCCACTGGCAATGGTCGACAGGTCATCTCCTATGACATCGGAAAGTAGCAGGGTGACCATCCTGCCGCCGCCCATTCTCGCCGCCATGGCACCTCCCTTGAGAAAGGAGAGATGCTTGCGGACAGTGTTGATCTCCCCGATGTCTGCCCCACAGGCGAGCAAACGTGCCGTGCAATCAAGCTTGTCCTCCAGGCTGATACCATCGGCGGGGGCCGGCAAAATGGCGGATCCTCCTCCCGAGACCAGGACGAAGACCAGGTCATCTTCACATGAGGACGAGATAAAATCAGCCACCTCCCGGGCTGCCTCCACGCCGGCCTCATCCGGGAGCGGATGACCACCGACCAGTACGCGAAAACCGCCAACATCCTCGTGATTCTCGCGGTTGACCACAGCGATACCGCTCCACTCCAACCCGGCCTCTTCAAGGCAGCTGCTAATCCCTCTGCCCATCGAGCAGGCCCCCTTGCCGAAGGAAACCACCCGAACCTGCCCCCCCGCTGCAGGCGCAGGAATGTCCCGGCCTCCGCCAAGGGCACGTTCCACCGCAAGCGCCGGGTCTGCCGCCGCCACCGCCGCATGGAAAACACCCCGGGCATGATCCCGGAGTTTCTCGATACCCGGATTGAGCTCTCCTGGATTCACCCTGTCAGCCCTCCCCCAGCGGAATGCTCCCGGCCAGGTCGCGAATCTCCGCCGCGCTGCCAACCCCGCCGCTGCAGGTCGGGTGGCGCAGGCAACTTGCCGCGGCGGCATTGGCGAAGCCCAGGGACTCTCCAAGATCCCAGCCCTCATGGATCCCGGCGACAACACCTGAAAAGAAAGCATCGCCGGCACCGGCGCTGCCCCGGATAAAACCATCGGGCAGCCGATGCGCCGGCCTCCAGATGCCCTTCCCTGAAGCCGGCAGTCCATAGGCTGCCTCGGGGGTGTGTACAACGACAGCCTCATTCACCCCGCGCTCAACCAGGATCGAAGCGGCCTTTTCCAGTGCCGCCCTGTCGAGCTCCTGCCCACTGCGAAGCTCCGTACCCGTTGTGCGAGCTGCCTCGATCTCGTTGATGACCAGGTAGTCAATATGAGGAAGAGCCGGAGTTACGACTGCCGGGAAGCGATCGGAATCTTCACTCACGACATCTGTCGCCGTCAGGATTCCACGCTCCCTGCACCCGGCCAGCACCCTCGCTGCCCGGGTCCCGTACTCCGGGTCCTCTTGGTCCATCCTATCGAGCAGCAAGAGGTAGCCCAGGGTCAGGATCCTGCAGTGCAGCTCATCGAGAGGATAGTGTTCCGGCCCCAGGAGAGCATTCGCGCCCCTGTTGTGAAAAAAGGTCCGGCGCCCCGAATTCCTCACCGTCATCACATCGGTATAGGCCGTCGGGGCCTCTTCGATACCGAGCAGAAAGCGCGTGTCGATCCCGGCTGCCCGACAATCGGAGAAGATCCTCTCCCCATCGGGATCCTTTCCCACCAGGCCCACGCCGGATATCTCGAGCCCCATCTCAAACCGCGACAGGTCAATGGCAACATTGCAGGCCGCCCCGCCGGTACCGGATTCTTCATCGATAATATTGGCAAGGGTTTCTTCCTGCGGCCAGACATCGACTGTTTTAACCCGGTCGACGATCCAGTTTCCGGAACAGCAGATTCCGTTTCGCTCAGCCATCTTGAGACTCCGTTCCCAGCAGGAAGGCCCCGGTCCTGGCAGGGCCATGGATCCCGATCGTAAGAGTCTTCTCAATATCCGCGGTACGGCTCGGCCCCGTTATCCAGGTAAAATAAGATGCAAATTCCTCCGGGCCACCGGCCCACGAGGCTCCCGAGGTAATCCCCTCGAACAGGTCCTCGAGGGATGCCAGCAACCTGTCCCGTGGTACCAGCACGAGATGGCATCTCGGCACCAGTGAAATAGACCTCGGCCTGAATGGCCTGGCACATTGGGCAATCGTCCCAGTCTCGGCGATCGCCGCATCCGCAAGCGTGATTCCCAGGTCAAACTCGGCGAGGTCAGCAGGTAAAGCCGAACCATCAACCCTCTCGAGGCCAAGGCCTGCCCCTTCAACAAGCTCCCGAATCGGCAGGCCGACCACCTTCCAGCCCGGATCACTGTCGATCACCGCTGTCTTGAGTCCCAGCCCCTGCAGCCAGCCACCCAGCTCTGCAGCCGGGTCCGCGCTCGACGCCAGGTCTGAAGCTTCGCCGCCAACCGCATTCAACTCGCTGCAGAAACGCGCACCGAGGTCATCGGCAGGCAGGGGCGCAGAGGAGGGCCGTTCACGGGGAACTTCCGTGAACAGATCTCCCGGCTGCCCAACAGCACGACTCTTTAAGAAACCAAAAAGCCTGTCCCGGTAATTTTCAGCCATCAACGTCCCCTTTCTTCGTTCCTGCACGCCACCAGGCCCGGAAGCCCTGCTTCTGGGGAAGCGGAAGGCCCCTGCTCCTGCTCCAGCGCCTCAGGGGGCCACCCAGTAACGAAGCCAGCCCGGCACGGGCGGCCAGCTTGTAGACCGGTCGCCCGCAGGCCAACGCAAAACGCCACAGCCGGGGAGATCTTGCCAGACGGGAAAAAACCCGCATGGAGAAGCGTTCCACGATCCCGGCGCTGCCAGCCTCGACGGCCTTCGCCCGCAGGCCAAGCAGCATATCCGGCAGGGGGATCTTGACCGGGCAGACCTCCGCACAGCGCCCGCAGAGGCTGGAGGCCTGCGGCAGCTGGCTGGCCTTCTCGATGCCGACGAAGTGTGGGGTGATCACCGAACCGATCGGGCCCGGGTACACCCAGCCGTAGGAGTGGCCGCCGACACTTCCATAGACCGGGCAGAAATTCAGGCAGGCTCCGCAGCGAATACAGTTGAGAGCCTCGCGTTGCGTCGGATCAGCCCAGAGCCGGGAGCGGCCGGCATCCAGGAATACGACATGAAGCTTCTCAGGACCATCCCCCTCAGCCGGTGTCCTTGCTGAGCTGATAAAGGAAACGTAGCTGGTGACTCTCTGCCCGGTGGCGCTTCGGCACAACAGGCGCAACAGCAGCGCAAGGTCCTCTAACCTGGGCACTACCTTCTCGATACCTACAAGGGCAATGTGAACGCCCGGAACAGTCGTCGACATCCGGATATTACCTTCGTTCTCCACCAGCACGATGGTGCCGGTTTCAGCGACCACGAAGTTCGCGCCGGAGATGCCGATATCAGCGTCCAGGAAAGCCTCACGCAAAACACGCTGGGCTACCCGGGTCAGCTCGGGAATATCAGCCTTCGGATCACTGCCGAGATGCTCATGGAAGAGCTCGGCCACCTCCTCGCGCGACTTGTGTATGGCGGGAGCGATGATGTGGGAAGGGTGCTCGCCGGCCAGCTGGATGATGTACTCGCCGAGATCCCCCTCGAGGACACTCAGCCCGGCCGCCTCAAGATGGTCATTCAGGGCGATCTCCTCGGTGACCATCGACTTGCTCTTGGTCACCCTGGTGCCATCGTGGGAACGGATGATCGACAGGATCGTGTCGCAAGCCGAAGCGCCGTCCTCGCAATAATGAACCTCTCCCCCCCGTGAGCAGATATTCTTCTCAAAGGCCTCGAGCGCCTCGGGCAGGTTTTCGATGGCACGATTCTTGATTTCATGAGCTTGCTGGCGAAGCTCCTGCCAGTCCGGCATCGAATCGACCGCATCTGAGTGGGCATCCTGGAAGCTCGTGTTGGCTCGTGCCAGGGCTTCCCGGAGAAAATCATCCTTGAGGGCCTCGCTGGAGAGCCTGCTGAATTGATCGCTCCGCACCTTCATGGGACAGGCTCCTCCTGCAGACCACCCGGTTTTTCATCAAGGGCATCGGCAAGAACCTCAGCGAGGTGGCGGGTCCTGACCTCGGAGCCGGTCTTCTCCAGTCCACCGGCCATGTGCATAAGACAGCTGCAATCGGTCGCAACCAGGCAATCCGCCCCGCTCTTTTCGACGCAGACCAGCTTGTTCTTCAGCATCTCTGAGGAGATCTCATCGAACTTGACCGAGAACAGGCCGCCAAATCCGCAGCACTCATTGGAGTCCTCCAGGTCACGCAAATCTGCTCCCTCCAGAGAATGGAGCAGCTTGCGCGGCCCCTCCTCAATCCCCAGGCCCCTGAGTGAATGGCAGCAATCATGCCAGGTGAGTGACCTGTCGCAGCTTCCCGGGAAATCGCTCACTCCCAGGACCTCGGTGAGGTATTGCGAAAATTCCCAGGTACGGGAGGCGAGATCACTGAAGCGCCCCTGGAGCTCCTCGTCTTCAGAGAAAAGTCCCGGATAGTATTCCTTCACCATGGCGACACAGGATCCGGAGGGGCTGACGACCGCTTCGCTGTCCTCGAATACATCGAGAAAATGCAGGGCCACCTCCCTGGCCTGACCCTGGAAGCCGGCATTGAAAGCCGGCTGGCCGCAGCAGGTCTGGCCGGAGGGGAATTCCAGCTCCACTCCATAGTGGCGCAGTACCTTAACCATGGCGCGGCCCACGGAGGGGAAAAGAAAATCCACCAGGCAGGTGATGAAGATCTTGGCTCGCTTACCTTCGCTCAAAAGATGCCTCCGAAACCGAAAAAATCAAACGGCCGGCCGCTGACGGTCTGCCGGCAGTTGAATGAAAACTGGAAGCCGCATTTTAGCTTTGTATAGGTTATTACGGAAGCTGCGACTAAACTGATTGCTCTTTTTCGAACCCCTGCCGGGAACCGATCTACCGAATCCATGCCTCCACTGCAAACCACAGCTGTTCTTTTCCTGGCCTGCTGCCTCCTGTCTCCAGCCTTCCTCTGCGCAGATGAAAAGACCGACTGGCCCCAGCTCCACGGACCACGCAGGGATGGAATCTACCGTGGGCCCCCTCTCACGGACACCTTGCCTGCAGGGCGTGCAAAACCGCTTTGGAAGAAAAATGTCGGCCAGGGCTTTGCCGGCCCCGCAGTAGCCGGTGGCCGCCTGGTGCTCTTCCACCGGGTAGACAACATGGAGCTTCTTGACTGCATGGATGCCGCCACCGGCAAAGCAATCTGGTCGTCGAAATACCCCGCCACCTACCGCGACCGGTTCGGATTTGATGAAGGCCCCAGGGCAGTACCCACGATCGAGGGTGGCCGGATCTATACCAATGGAGCGGCTGGAACCCTGAGTTGTACGGACCTCGAGAGCGGGAAAAAGATCTGGCGGATCGACACCCACGCTGCCTTCAAGTCACCCGAGAGTTTCTTCGGAACGGCCTCTGCGCCGCTGGTTTACGGAGACAAGGTCTTCGTCCAGGTCGGCGGGACGAAAAAGATCGGCTCCACCGGCAAAGGCAGCGGGATCGTCGCCTTTGAATCTTCAACCGGAAAAGCCCTCTGGGGCGCCACCAGCGATGAGGCCGGTTATTCTTCCCCCGTAATCGGCGAGCTTGCCGGAAAACTGAGACTGGTCTGCTTCACCCGCACAGGCATCGTGATCCTCGATCCCACCACTGGCGCCATCCTCTTTGAGAAGAGATGGCGGGCACGGATCGGTGCCTCTGTCAACGCCGCCTCCCCTGTCCTCAACGGTGACAGGATCTATTTCTCCTCAAGCTACCAGACCGGCTCGATCTGCCTGGAGGCCGGAGCCGGAGGCTACCGGGAGCTCTGGTCAGGCGACAACATCCTTTCAAGCCACTACTCGTCCATCATCGAGCAGGGCGGCTTTCTCTACGGCTTTGACGGCCGGCAGGAATACGGCACCCGGCTTCGCTGTGTCTCGCTCACCACCGGCAAGATCGCCTGGAACGAAGCCATGCCCGGGAAAAACAGTTTCGGATCAGGCACCCTGATTCTCGCCGCCGACAAACTCCTGGTGTTAACCGACTCCGGGGAACTCATCATCTGCCGTGTTTCCTCCACAGCCTACAGGCGACTGGGCAGCACCGCGGTCCTCACAGGTACCGTGCGGGCCTATCCTGCCCTCGCCGGGGGGCTCCTCTACGCCCGCAGCACCAATGAGCTGGCCTGCATCGACCTGGGTAAAACCCCGGCGCCCAGGCCGGGCCCGAAGTAAAACGAACAGGTCTCTTACCGCTCCAGCGGCAGCTTGCAGGCTTCGAGGACCACCCTCTGCACCGCCTCGTCATGCTCGATGCTGAAATCACTCTTCTTTTCACCACGGATGATCCGGGCAAAATCAGCGGCGTCGTCGATGTAGCGAGTATAACGCGGAAACCGAACCTCCTGGTAACCACGCTTGAACTTGCCCCGGGGTTTCGATAAGGCCAGGCGAACCGAGGGCGAATCGAGCGGCTGAACCTGGAGTGTGCCTTCGCTGCCGCAAACCACAAGGTGCCTGCGGGCAAACCCCTCGACCTCCTGGGCGCTCGACTTGACCGTCGCCAGGGCCTTGGGATATTCAAGCACCGCCAGCATATTGTCGACGAGGTTGTCTTCGATGGAGCTCGAATGGCGGTTAAAGGCCGTAACCTTCTGCGGAGCGCCAAGTATTCCAACCACCAGATCGATGATATGGCAGCCCAGCTCAAACATGATACCGCCGGGATATTCCGCCAGCTCTTTGCGGCTTCCTGCACCTACCACCTTGCTCATCACCGTGTGAACCTCGAAGACCTCTCCAAGCCAGCCCTCTGCCAGCGCCTTGCGAAGAAAAACAATGGCGGGGTTGTAACGGTACATGTAGCCCATCTGGACAACCCGGCCCTTACCAGAGGCCGTCTGCAGGATCTTCCTGAACCGCGGAAGCGAAGAACCCGCGGGCTTGTCGAGATGGATGTGGAGGCCTGCATCGACGCAGGCCTCGGCATGGTCCAGCGAATCGCGAACCCGGGTCTCGACTGCAACGGCCTGCAGGCCAGGTAGATTCAGTAATTCCTCGCGGCTCACCCAGCGCAGGCCCTTGTAGACCGCAGAAGAGCGGACTCTTTCTCTCAGCGCTTCATCCGGCTCACAGACCCCCACCACCTCGAAGTCGCTGCTCTGGCGGTAGGCCTGCATCTTGCCGGCGGCATGCGCATGGCCGACCCCAATCTGGGCGACCCTGATCTTTTTTCCGTCCTGCCCACCTCGAAGGGCTGGGCCCTGCATCGCGCCAGTGGCCATCGCCGCAGCACACCCTGAACGGGAAAGAAAAGTACGC
>JAYGDV010000410.1:0-2454 GCA_046582735.1 Planctomycetota bacterium | reverse complement strand
CCCTGGGCCATCAGCTCACCGAGAAACTCTGCGTATTTTTTTACCTGGATCCCCAGCCGGCGGGCCTCGCGAAGTTCGGCATTGTCGCTGCCGACCGCCGCAGTATGGACCACTAAATCTACATCGGGGCTGAGGTTGGCCTTGTGATGACCCGGGTAAAAATTTATGCCCGGAGTGTTGAATTCCTCCGGCAGGGACCCGCCGCTGGAATCGGAACCCGACACCTCGACGTTGTTGGCCCTCAGGATGGGCACCAGACCACGCACGCCGGTGCCTAACATCCCGACAAGATGCACCTTGTTACATTTCCACATTGGTTAACGGCAACCGGGTACAGACGGATTCCGCCTGCCGGTGCGTCTCTCTTCTCTTCTGCACTTCTCTCCGGTACTTCTCTTCGAACGCACAGACCGGCTCAAGAGCACCGCTACCTGTACGCATACCGACCCTAATTAAACAGATGCCGAACTGGGTGACCAGCGTTTTCCCCTCTACTCTCCCTTATCGGTAAGATGTGGCCTCATCTTGATCTATAACATTCCGACACCACAACATAATGTGGTTCCGAGAAGCTCCAGGAAGCGTGTTTCATCGCATCTGCGGCAGTGTTGAATACACTCTGCGGGGGCAGGTGAGAGCTCTGAGGAACTACTTTTCGGGAGGGATTTTCAAGACCATCCCGGGGCGGAGCTTGTCGGGGTTTTCCCGAACTGATTCATTGAGCTCACTGATCTCTTTGGAGCGATGGCCTTTGCCAAGGTACTTTTCCGCCAGGTTCCAGAGGTTGTCCCCATCCTTCACCTTGTGAGTCCTGTAGGCCACCCTCGGCTTCGGCGGCGGTAGCGGTTGGGGCACCGGCTGCGCCACCGCGGAGTCAGCAGGCTCAACCGGCTGGTCTTCGGCGGGTACTGGTTGCGTTCCGGGGGGATTGACCAGCCTGAGAGACCCGGTATCCGTACGGGCCCCGGCCGGCTGCTGCTGTGGGGGATCCTGCTGCACCTCCCCACCTCCACCTGCTCCAGGCTGCGACCCGGAGGCAGAAGGGTTTGCCGAGAGCCTGTGCGGCCTCTCGCCTTCAGGCTCGGCAGCCGCGATCGCCGGACGGTCCCAGCGGGAAGCCTGGTTCCTGCGAACCGGGAAGTGCGATCCGTTGGAAAACGGGGCCGGCTTGATGGTCGTCTCGATAATCGTGTCGTTACCGACAATGCCCGAAAGAGGCGCGGGTCCGGCGAGAGACTCAGCCGGGGGCGGCTGTGAAAGCCCCATCCAGATCGAGAGTTCACCCTCACGCTTGTGATAAACCCAGAGGGCGAAAAAACAGATCAGAACGATCAGCAGGCAACGGAATCCTAGTGACATGTTTCTCTCAGCTCCAGTATCAGGTCGAGCACTTCATCTGCGGCATCCGGCCTTGCCAGGCTCAGCGCGCCATCCTCCATCTTCAGGATGCGTTCAGGCTCGAACAGAATCTCTTCGAATATCGTACGCAGGGTTTCCGCTCCCAGCTCTTCTTCAGGAACCAGCTTGGCGCCTCCCGCCTGTACCAGGGTCTCTGCATTTTTCAGCTGGTGCTGGTCCTTGTGATGGGGATAGGGAACGAGAATTGCCGGCACACCGAGAACCGCCAGCTCTGCGAGGGTGGTCCCTCCTGCTCTTGCAATCACAAGATCGCTGTTGGACAGTTCATGCGGAAGATCTTCCAGATAGCTGACCACCCTGGCCTCCCAGCCTTGCTCACGGTAAACCTGCTCTACCTCATCTTTATCGGCATCTCCTGCCACATGTATCCAGCGGATTCTTCCCTGGTATTCAAAAAGTTCCTCCAGGGCACCCGTGATGGCCTTGTTGATGCCGTGGGCACCCTGGCTGCCGCCCACCACCACGATCTGGCGCGGTCTCTTGCTGAAAATACCGGCCGCAAACCGCCTGCTACGCCGCCTGGCGGCGCGCACGACCGTACCGCGAACGGGATTTCCGGTGACCTCCCGGCGTCCACCGATGCGTTCAACGACCTCGGGGCTCGGACAGGTTACCGCATCGACAAACGGGGCTGCGAGACGATTTACCTTGCCGGGAATCTGGTTCTGCTCCAGGAGCACAACGGGAAGACCGAGATGCCTGGCTGCGATGATCCCGGGAAGAGAGGCATACCCTCCAAGCCCGATGGCAGCGTCGTACCCACTACCGAGGGCCTTACGGATGGCCGTAAGCGCGCGCAGAGACTGCAGGGAGTACCTGAACAGGGCCCCGGCCCCACCCGATGGAGGGGAGAGATCAATTATCTCCGTCCTGAACCCGCAGTTGGCGAAGACCTTCTCTTCAACATCCCTGCGGGTACGGAAAAATACAATATCGCAATCCGGATACCTCTCCCTCGCGATCTCAGCCACCGCGAGGCCTGGGAAGAGATGCCCTCCTGTGCCGCCTCCGAAAAATGCCAGTGCCCTGATCGCG
>JAYGDV010000406.1:0-3926 GCA_046582735.1 Planctomycetota bacterium | reverse complement strand
CATCGGCGAGGGCAGCAAGAATATTGCCCGAGCCGTTGCCGCCGGTGAGATTCGAGAGATCGAGAACGACACTGTCCTGCGCACCACCAAGCCAGGCAGGGGTGGTGAGGTCGTCGATGTCGGCACTCCAGACAGTCGTTGTACCTTCCATGAGGTAGATCCTGTCATTGATCGAGTAGCCGCCGTTGGAACGAAGCGCCAGGGTGAGGTGCGCTCCCACGACCAGGCAACCCGGAGGATGCATGTTCGTGAAGGTGTGGCCGAAGTGGAGGTTGACACCGGGATCATCAATCTGGGTCGTATAACCACTCGGAACACTTGCCAGGAGCGAAAGCAGCTCCGGGCCGGGGGTGGCGTTGAGATCACCGTAAATACAGTCGACCTTCTGATCGGATTCGCATTCGCAATTCGAATTGCCGAAGGCGACAAAGGTGACATTCTCTTCGTCGGGTTTCCCGCAGATCTCAACCGTCTGGAGAACAGTGGATGGAGCAGTCTGCGTCCAGCCCGGCTGCTGAACCTCCTCGACCGTATAGATCCCGGCCGGCAGATTCTGGAGACAGAGCCTGCCGCCACTGCCGGTCTGGCCGACATAAGAAACCGTATCGCCGTGAACGCGGAATTCCCATCCGGCAAGGCCCGGCTCGCCGAGATCGCGAACACCGTTGCGGTTGAGATCCTCGTACTTGGTGATACAGATGGTACCCGGCAGGCACTCGCAACAGAGCGTGTAGCAGAAATCGAGACTCATCACCCCGGTATCATCCTGGATATAGAGATCGATCTTGCCGTCCTGCAGCTGCGGCAGGATATTCACCGAACCACCACCGACAGTGGGGAGGGCTGACAAGTCCAGGGACAGGGAATTGACTCCCAGGGAGGGGAAAAGGGTGCTCAGCTGCCTTGACCAGACAGTGTTGCCAAGGGTCGGATCTACAAGATGGATCCAGTCATTGCTGCCCTGCCAATCGAGCTCCAGGTCGAGAGTCGCCGCAATCATCGTGCAACTGCCAGGGACATTGACCTGGATGCTCTGGCCGAAAACATGGTTTACCGCCGCCGGTCCGAACTGGGTCTGCTGGTGGTGAGAATTGTTGCTGAGCTGGACATAGGAATTGATCAGCTCCTGCAGGTCATCGGTAATCACGCTCACCTCATCGCCAGTACGCCGCCTGTAACAGTCCTCGATGGCGTTGTCGCAGGGAACATTACCGAAATTGAGGTTTCCCCGAATCGAATCCACATTCGTCAGGGTCTCCTCGTACTCGTTGTTGCCAGGGCCGACCTGGTACCAGCCCGGCTGCTGGACCTCGCTGAGGAGGTAGGTGCCGACCTGGTTCCCATCGAAAGAATAATAGCCGTTGGCGTCCGTCGATACCGTTACGACGCTGCCGTTGGGCTGCTGGATATTGATGTCCCAATTATCGATCCCGGGCTCACCCGCATCCCACTGGCCGTTGGCGTTGCGGTCTTCGTACTTGAAGCCACTCAGCCTTGGAGGACAGCACCAGGTGAGCTTCAGCCGGATATAGTCAACCGCGGTATCATCCTGGACAGAGACCTCGAGATCCGTGCCGATCCCGGAGATGACATCGACCAGGTTGCCGTTAGAAGGCAGACTTGAAAGATCGAGGTTAATCACCGCGTTCGTGCCATTGGACCAGGTGCCATTATTAACGACATTCAGGCCGGCAGACCACAGTGGCGAGCCACCGCTTCGAATATAGACCCGGTCATTGGTTACCGGGTTGCCGTTCAGGGCACGCAACCGCATCTCAACCTGGGCACCGCTGAGATAACAATTATCACCCGGGCGCTCGATGCCGAATAC
Organism: Planctomycetota bacterium; assembly: GCA_046582735.1. Lineage (GTDB taxonomy): Bacteria > Planctomycetota > UBA8108 > UBA8108 > UBA8108 > UBA8108. The sequence goes on along the minus strand of JAYGDV010000406.1, from coordinate 2,095 downwards.
ATGGTTGAAGCATTCATCGATCCCCATCTGGTCAAAGTCCCTGCCGCAGCTCGAGGTGGCCGACTGGCTCGCCGGCTCGGTGGCACCCGCGAAATTATCGTCCACGCCCCCCATCAGGGTGACGGTGGATGACGGAACGGGGCAAGGCTCGGCCTGGCCGAAATTGAGGCCGCCGACCAGGCCGGAACCCGGGTGCACCGTATGAACAACCGTGCCGGGAAAGGTGGAAACCGTCCCCCCGGGTTTCTTGCGAACAAACCTGTCGTCTCCCCGGTTCTCCGCCTGCTCCGCGGACACCGCGTTCACGACAGCGTCCCTGAGGGGCTTCGCAACGCGGATGACGTAGGTCTCATCCGATGGCACCCCTGCAAATGAATAATCTCCCTTCCCATCCGTAACAGTCCTGTCAAGCTCTACACCCAGGCTCTCGAGAACCACCTCTACGCCCTCGCGGCCGGGTTCGTCTGCCGCCCGGTCCCCGTTTCCGTCACGATCGAGAAAAACCGTGCCCCTGAGCGTTGCGACCGGTATCCGGCCAGGCTCCGGAACTGGAATATTAGGTACTTCCGCCACCGGGCCGGGCTGCGCTCCAACCTCCCCACCTCCCCTGGCATCCTGGGCCCAGCCGGGCTGTGACCAGAAAAGACAGAGAAAGGCGAGCAGGAAAAAGGCCCTCCCACTGAGATCCGCGATTGCGAAGCCCCCACCACTGCAGAGAGTTGTACTGGTCGTCATGATTTCTCCTTTCGATTGGATTCACCGACCTGCGATTAACTTGAGGACCTTGTTGATCCGTCTGAAATAGCAGTGTGCTGGGGGGGCCGGGGATAACCGGGAAACCGGTTTTTCCGGGATTTTTTTCTGCCGGAACAGGAAGCCCGAGAACACAAAAAAACGGCTGTCTGGCCTGGGGCCGGGCAGCCGCACCTTGAGATATTGATGTACCTATGTGATTTTTCACAGGTCATTACATTTTAATGGTTTATGTAATCCTCTGTACCTTTTCAGCCTGTTTTCAAGACACCTTGAAACCGCCGCACTGGCGCAGAAACGAAATGAACTCCTCAATTCGCTCTGTCGTGATCCTGTAAGGCGTAACGCTGTTCCTGAATTTTTCTGAATCCTCGAGCTCGCCGGGAGTCAGCTGGTTGCCTTCTTCGTTAACGCGAAGATCTTCGCTGGCGCTGGCGAAGACATCGATGCTGTCCTTGCCGGAGCGTTCGGGCTCGATAATATGTATGGCGAGCTCGAGGGCGTTCGCAACCAGGTCGCAGGAATCCTGCACCTCGGGGCCTTCTCCGCCGAAGTCCTCCAGCTTGCGAAGCGTGTCTTCATCGATCAATGAAGAACAGTAGTCCACCAGCAGCGAGTAAAGCGGCGCCCACTCCCAGCAGGTGAGGCTGAAGGTCCCCTGGCTGGTGTTTTCCTGGCTCCGCGCTTCCATCTTCAGGTTCATCCTGATCGTCATGCTCTCATCCCTCTCTCTCTTTCAGTTTTACCGGTCACCTTGGCTCCAGGCGCCCTCGCTGGCCGCCTCTACCAGGCAGTGTGGCGAGAGGCGCGTACATAACCGGAAAAGTAAAACTCCCGGCTGGTTTTTGCCGGGGAGGACTGAACAGGCGTAAAAAAAGCGCCTGGCTGAACAGCCAGGCGCCTGGGGAAGCTCCGCGGAGAGCAAAACACGGAGCACCTCCACAGGAAATTTCGACATTGAGCCGGGGCGGCAGACCCGTAATCAGTAAATTACCGGGGTCTCTACTGCCCGGAATCCCTCTGCCGATGATTTTCTTTATCCGTTTAAAGAGCGACGGGAAGCGCCGGCGGAACAATCGAGTGGGCACAGTTGCCCCAGAGTGGGGCTGACTGCCCGCAGAGGGCGCTCCTGTCGCTGGCCGAAAGCCATTCATACCTCCTCTCAAAACACTGTTGGGTAATCAATCGAAGGGCAGGAAGCCCTTCCATTCATCCAGTGTGTCAAAGAAGGAATCTATAACGACAAAAGCCAGTTGCCCTGGGAATCTACCCGGCAAAAGAGCCGGCTTTGTCACTAGGAGCCGCCACCTCAATCGGAATCGAAATCCTGGAAGATAGAACC
>JAYGDV010000305.1:0-3312 GCA_046582735.1 Planctomycetota bacterium | reverse complement strand
CCCCCGGATGGATGAAAGCAAGGGGGTCCTGAATATCGAGCTGAAATTCGGCCCGGATGGCGAAAAGGTGATTCAGTATATCCAGCGGGTTTCCAAGCCTGGACGGAGGGTATTCAAGTCTTCAGATGACATTCCTGACGTACTCAATGGTCTTGGTATCGCGGTGGTATCGACCTCGAAAGGTGTCATGTCAGGGCAGGAAGCCAAGAAGCTCGGAATTGGCGGCGAAGTATTGTGTGAAGTGTGGTGATCGGGGAGTTTACCCGCAGCCGCTTCAGTTAAAAGGTGTGTCAAAGGAATCAGGACTGTGTCGAGAATCGGAAAAAAGCCTATAGCGATTGTTTCAGGGGTCAAGGTGAACCCCAGCAGCGTTGAGGGTGGTACCCGAATCGCGGTCGAGGGCCCGAAGGGGAAGCTCGATTTCGATTTTCGCTCTGAAGTGTCCATCGCGGTTGAGGACGACCAGGTGATCGTGTCTCGTCTTGACGATGAGGCCTTCTCCCGTTCCTATCATGGTACGGCCAGGTCCTTGCTGGCAAACATGGTGCAGGGCGTTTCCGAGGGATTTGTCAGGCGCCTCGAGATCATCGGCGTTGGCTACAACGCACAGGTAAACGGCAAGAAGCTTGTTCTGCAGATCGGTTTCTGCCACCCCGTCGAAATGGATATTCCCCAGGGACTCGATGTCGAGGCACCTTCACCCACCAATATTACGATCACTGGAATTGATAAACAACTTGTGGGCGAGTTCGCTGCAGTCGTTCGTAAGATTCGGCCTCCGGAGCCGTATAAGGGCAAAGGAATCCGCTATGAAAATGAGCAGGTCGTTCGCAAGGCTGGTAAAGCCTTTACTTCAGGTGAATAAGCCGGGCTGAAAACTATGAGTTCAACAAAAGATTATAAATCCAAGCTGGTCAGGCGCCTGAGGCGCCGCCGCCATATTCGTTCGAATGTCTACGGTCTTTCCGGGAGTCCGCGGCTGACGGTGTTCCGCAGCCACAAGAATATTTATTGTCAACTGGTCGATGACAGCCAGCGTGTAACCCTGGCCGCATCTTCAACTTGTGACAAAGACCTCAGGAGCAAGATCGAAGGGTTCAACGGGAACTGCGCTGCTGCTGCGGTTGTTGGACAGGACATCGCCGAGAAAGCACAAAAGCTTGGAGTTTCGAAAATTAAGTTTGATCGCAATGGATATAAATTTCACGGTCGGGTGAAAGCCCTGGCGGAAGCTGCCAGGGAAGCCGGACTGAAGTTCTGAAGGAGTTTTTTGTGGCTGAGGAAAATAAATCACCTGCTGAAGAATCTGCTGAGCCCCAGGACGCAGTTCCTGCTGAGGCTACCCCCGCTCCTGCTGAGGCTACCCCCGCTCCTGCTGAGGCTGCCCCCGCTCCTGCTGAGGCTGCCCCCGCTCCTGCTGAGGCTGCCAAGGTAGAAGAAGCGAAGGCGGCGGAAACCCCGGCGGACAGCGCTCCTGCAGGCGATGCTGTAGAAAAAGCGCCTGCGCGCAAAGGTACGATTGCCCAGGAATCTGCACGAGCAGCAGCTCGTGGAGAAAGGAGTGGTCGTGGCGGTGGCCGTGGCGGTGGACGCGGTGGACAGGGACCAAGAGGTCGCAGGGACCGTGGTGGTGGACGTGGTGGCGGTAAAGAGGAAGAAAGCCGCTACGAAGAGCGCGTTGTGAAAATCAACCGCTGTTCCAAGGTCATCAAGGGTGGTCGGCGCTTCAGCTTCAGCGCTCTCGTCGTTCTCGGTGACAGGCAAGGCAGTGTTGGAATTGGTTTCGGCAAAGCCAACGAGGTCCCGCCCTCGGTGGAAAAAGCCACGAAGAACGCTCGCAAGGATTTCACCAAGGTATCGATTCGTGGCAACACTATTCCGCACAAGATCATTGGCAGATATCGCTCATCGCGCGTCATTATGATTCCGGCATCTGAAGGTACGGGTATTATTGCCGGTGCCCCTGTAAGAGCGGTTGTGGAGTGTGCCGGAGTCAAAGATCTCCTTACCAAGGTCCACGGGAGCACAAACCCCCTCAATGTCGTCAAGGCGACCTTGAACGGCCTGAAGGAGCTCAGGACTCGTGAAGAGGTGAGTATGTTGAGAGGAGTGGAAATCTCAGAATGAAACTGACCGAGATCCTGTCCAAGGCAGGTAAAAAAACTTCACGTAAGCGCGTTGGCCGTGGCCAGGGCAGTGGTAGTGGAAAGACCAGTGGCCGTGGCCACAAGGGAGCCGGGCAGCGTTCCGGGTTCAAAAAGAACCGGCCCGCTTTCGAGGGCGGCCAGATGCCCCTGGTTCGAAGGTTGCCCAAGCGAGGCTTTACCAATGCCCCCTTCCGCAGGCGTTTTGATGTCGTTAACGTCAAGCTCCTGGAGAAATGGTTTGAGGCAGGTGATTCCGTTGACCTGGCTGTTCTAAAGTCGAGAGGACTCATCAAGCCGCGTCATGGAAGGCTGAAGATTCTCGGGGCGGGGGAGTTGAGCAAGAACCTGGCAGTTGTTGCTGACGCGATCAGTGATACTGCCCGGCGAAAAATCGAAGAAGCCGGCGGCAGCGCTGAAAGCTCAGGCAATACGGGCAAGAAATGAACCTCAATAGGATTCTCTTATCCCTGCTGATTGGTCTCATTGCCGGTGGCATTGCTTTTTTCACTACACCGCTTGGAGAGACCGAGGGGCCGTTATTCGATCGCTATGCAAGCGGGGTTCTCAGTAGCGGCAACTGGACGGGTGGAATAGCAGAGCTGTACAAGGACTCCGGGTTTGGGGGGATATTCAAAATTTTCCCTTCGCTCCAAAATGCCTTCCTGGCCCTCGTCGGATTCTTGCTCGTGTCACTGGTTACGATTCGCATGCTGGGCGATGTCCTCATCGACATCTATAAGATCCCTGAACTCAGAAACCGTATTATCTGGACCCTGGGATTGCTGGGAGTTTTTCGCTTTGGCTTTTTCGTCTACCTGCCGGGTATTGATATCGGGGCCTACGAAGAGCAGTTGAAAAACGATACCGATAACCCCCTTGACTGGTTGATGTATACCAGTCGATTGACTGGAGGTTCGTTTACCCCGGTACTGTTTTCGCTGGGGATTATGCCCTATATCTCGGCCTCGATTATTTTCTCTCTCCTGGTGAAGGTGTTCCCCTACCTGGAAGCGCTTTCCAAGGAAGGCGAGGCAGGACGCAGGCAGATCAGCAAATATACGCGTTATGCGACCGTTGTTCTGTGCATAGTGCAGTCGCTGTTCCTGATCTGGAGTTGGAGGAGCCCTATTTCCGGAAGCGAGGACACCATTACACTGAACCCGGG
>JAYGDV010000282.1:0-3155 GCA_046582735.1 Planctomycetota bacterium | reverse complement strand
CGCCCGGGAACTTGGAGTACAGATTGTCCACGCCCCGAGTACCTGCGTGGATTTCTATAAGGATACGCCCCAGCGAAAACGCGCTATCAAGGCCTCCTATGTCAAGGCGCCGGCCAAGCTGTCGACCAGGGAACGCTGGGGAACCGCCTGGTGCTGGCCGCAGGACGAGCGGGAACCCTCCATGCCGATCGATGATTCCGACATGGGTTGTGACTGCAAGGAGAAGTGTAAAATTGTTCCGCCCTGGACCCGCCAGATCAAGACCCTCGATATCCGGGAACAGGATGCGATCACCGACAATGGCCAGGAAATCTACAACCTGCTGGCTGGAGGCGGTATTGACAACGTCATCCTGATGGGGGTCCACCTCAACATGTGCGTCCTGGGGCGCCCTTTCGCCATCCGGCAGATGGTCAACCTAGGAAAGAATGTTCTGCTCATCCGGGATATGACCGACACGATGTACAATTCCGAAAAGAAACCCTTCGTCAACCACTTCCGGGGCACCGACCTGGTCGTTGAGCATGTCGAAAAATACTGGTGTCCAACCATCGAGAGTACCGACTTTACAGGCAAGCCTCCTTTCCGCTTCAGGGAAGACCCTCTGAATCAGAAAAAATAGGCCGGCCTCTGCCCCGCAGGGGACTCATAAAATGAATGAACCCAACATCCCGGTTATCAAGGACCTCGTACTGATCGGCGGCGGCCACAGCCACATCGCTGTCCTCAAGATGTTCGGCATGAAACCGGTTCCGGGGATCCGGCTGACCCTGCTGACGCGCGACATTCACACGCCCTACTCCGGAATGCTTCCGGGCCTGATCGCCGGGCATTACGATTTCGACGAAGCACATATCGACCTCGGACCACTTTCCAATTTCGCCGGCGCTCGCCTCTACCATGATTCTGCCGTTGGCCTCGATCTCGATAACAGGAGAATCATTTGCGCAAACCGGCCCGATGTCCTCTACGACATCCTCTCGATCAATATTGGCTCGACTCCGCGGCTACTGAATATCAACGGCGCTGAAAACAGGGTGGTCCCCGTCAAGCCGATCAGCAACTTCGTCAGTCGCTGGAACGACCTGAAACGCAGAGTGCTCGAGGCCGACCACCGCTTGAAAATTGCTGCGGTAGGAGCAGGTGCCGGAGGGGTGGAACTCATCCTGGCCATTCAATACGCGCTCAACCGGTTGCTCCTCGATGAGAACAAGAGCGAACTGGAACCTGAATTCCATCTCTTCAATTCAGAATCGGAAATCCTCCCCACCCATAATGAAAAGGTCCGCCAGTATTTCGCCAGCGTCCTGGAGGAACGAAACATCCAGGTCCACCAGGAAAGCCGTGTCGAATCCGTACAGGATGAAGGCATCACCACCGACAAGGGTACCGTGGCAGCACTCGATGAGATCCTCTGGGTTACCGATGCGGCCGCGCCTTCGTGGCTTGGCGAGGCCGGGCTTGATGTCGATAAAAACGGTTTTGTAAAGGTCGAGGACAGCCTGCGCTCGGTTTCCCACAAAGATGTATTCGCTGCCGGCGATGTCGCTGCCGTGGTCAACCATCCCCGGCCCAAATCAGGGGTCTTCGCAGTTCGACAGGGCATGCCGCTGGCAGCTAACCTGCGAAAGGCCCTGCTGTCACGAGACCTGAAGCCGTACAACCCCCAGCACACCTTTCTAAGCCTGATCACCACGGGTGACAAGCGGGCGGTCGCATCGAAGGGTAAATGGTGTCTGAAAGGGCGAATGATGTGGTTTTTCAAGAACTGGATCGACCGCCGTTTCATGAAAAAGTACAACTCCCTGCCAGCCATGAGGCACCGGGAAAAGCTCAATCTCCCCAGCGGGCTGGCCTCGGAAGAAACACTCAGGGATCTCTCCGCCGTGGCCATGCGGTGTGGCGGTTGCGGTGCCAAGGTCGGAGCGAGCGTACTTTCCCGGGTGATCGGCAGGCTCTCTCCCCTGCAGCGCAAGGATGTCCTGATTGGCCTCGATGCTCCTGACGATGCTGCAGTCACCAGGACGCCTGCAGGAAAAGTGGTGGTGCAGACCATCGATTCCTTTCGTGCCATCGTCAACGACCCCTACGTCTTCGGTAAGATTGCAGCTAACCACAGCCTCGGTGACATATTCGCAATGGGAGCCGAACCCCAGTCGGCGCTGGCGGTCGTCACGATTCCATTCGGGCCCGAAGAGAAGGTAGAGGACCTCCTTGAACAAATGCTTCGCGGTTCCCTGGACGTATTAGATGAGAGCGGAACGTCGCTCGTGGGAGGACACACCAGCGAGGGCAGCGAGCTCTCCCTCGGTTTTGCCATCAACGGACTCATCGATCAGAAAAAAATCCTGCGTAAAAAAGGAATGTGTAAGGGGAACCGCCTGGTGCTCACCAAGGCCATCGGCACGGGAGCTCTCTTTGCAGCTGACATGCGCCTGGCGGCAAAGGGCAGATGGATCCAGAACGCCATCTCCTCCATGCTTCAGTCCAACCTTGCAGCCGCCGCCTGTCTCCACGAACACGGCGCCACCGCCTGTACAGATGTAACGGGATTCGGTCTTCTCGGGCACCTCGTCGAGATGACGAAGGCTTCCGGGGTTGACGCCAGGGTGCGCCTCGACAGGATTCCACTGCTCGATGGCGCGCTTGAAACCGTCTCCCGGGGGATCGTCAGCACCCTGCAACCGCAGAACCTTCGCCTCCGGCGAGCCATCTTCAACCTCGAAGAGGTCGCCGGGGATTCCCGCTACCCGCTGCTCTTTGACCCCCAGACCTCCGGTGGTCTGCTTGCAAGCCTCCCTGCCCGCAAAGCCGACCATTGTATCGACAGGCTCCACGAACTCGGCTACCAGGCCTCCGCCATTATCGGCGAGGTCATCCCGAAAGGCGAACTCATCGAGTCCATCCATGTCGAAACCGTTAAGTGATCCCCCGCCCCGCACAGAGCGCCGACCCTGTTTTCTTTTGACAGAACCTGCCGGGAAAGCAGAAAATCACCCTTCTTCTGCTTTCTTCGCAAAATTTATTGCAGGGTACATTTAAGTGGTTTCCAGGCAGCTACATATCGACCGGCCCCCCGGCCCTCATTCGGGATTCCGTTTTCCCCTGTTGGTGGTTCTTGCCGTCCTGTGGGCAGGCCCATCCCCGAACGCCCA
>JAYGDV010000172.1:0-9787 GCA_046582735.1 Planctomycetota bacterium | reverse complement strand
TCGGGGAGCATATCGCGCGAGGCCCTGCTGGACTGGACCAGGATATCGTGCTCAGCTGAATACGAGACAAAGGTCCCGTAGAAGGGTGCCTTCTGCTTCCAGGCAATGACCCCATCGGAAAGACCGGCAGCCAGTACCCGGGTACTGGTACGAGAGGAGCGGCCCCGCCTTCTCAGCTTCTTTTCGTACGTCTCCGGCAGGCGGTCTACGGCAAAGAGCTTACCCGAGCCGAGACAGATCGCATTGTGCCGAAAAGAGTTTTGCGCCTCCAGCCGCCAGAGCATCTTGCCACTGTGACGGTTAAATCCTCCCAGGTACCTGCTGGCTGTCCCATCCCACACATTCTCATGCCCGAGTTTTCCCGTCCTCTCCTGTGGGACGGCGGAACAAACAGTACGAAGAAAACGGCGGTTCAGGCTCTTGATGCCGGCGGGAGTACCGCCATTCTCCTGGTGCAGGCGAATCAATTTCTCTATGGCCGCGAGCTTCTTTTTATCCGCAGTCTTTCGCAACGAGGCAGAAAGGTTAGCTGGAAGATCTTTCAGCTTGATCAGCCGGTTCAGCTGCTCAACCACCCAGGATTTCTGGGTCTGCAGGAAAGACTTGCCACCTGCCTTGAATCCCTTGAACGATCCCAGGAGGGCCTTGAGCTCCTTGTTCTGTTGATCCGGCAGTTTATTAAAATCGTATTGGTCAAAATCGGGGGTGGAGAACTGTATTGGCGAAGCCCCAAGCACCAGCATGTCATCAAGAACCCCGATAAAACCGAGATGATGCGGCCGTGGCGATGCGCCATCATCTCTAAACTGGATCCTGGAAACCACCTCACCCGTCTTCGGATCAAGCTTCAGACAGGCTTTTCCATAGAGCACGTAGACTGCATCGGCGGTTGCCACGTAGTTGCTGCCGAGCGCGTTCGCACCGGGCTGGTGGCTGGTATTGTCATAGGCCTTCCCAAGCCCGGGGAATTCAGCTTCCCACAGGAGCCTCCCTGTATAGACATCAAGGGAGCGGAGAACATCAGGCCCCTCGATGATAATACGCCCGCCGACCACGAGGTGGCGTGGTCCATGGCCATGACGGGGAAGAAGCCTGGTGTTGGAGACTCCGCCGAACCAGAGAACCCCAAGTGGCGCCCTGACGAGCGAATCCCGGGAGAGATTGCTGTTAGCCCCATCTCCATATTGATGGGTCCAGCTTCCAGAACCTGGAAGCGGACCGCTGCGGCGAAGTACGAGCGACTCCCCCACCTCCTGTATTTCCGCACCAGCCAGGGACTGGCTCCTGGCGGCAGCCTCAAGCACCTGCCGTTTCAATGTCCCCCCCCGGAAAAAAGCGACCCCGCCATAGGGGCGCAACGTATTGAATAAAACTGCGATGGATTCCGCCGAGAGCCCCGGTCCATCCTCGCTGGCGCTGTGAATGACAAGGTTGGCGAAATAGGGAGGCGGTGCAAAGCTCCCTGCCGTCCCGGTGTGGACGCTGACACGAGTCCCGTACTGCCCGGCTCGATCCAATTGCCCACGCAGTTCGGAAACCTTCTGCGGATTTTTCTCAAGAACGAGTAGCCGAAGGCGGGTATGGGCAATAAGCCCCTGGATGAGCTCCAGGCTCCCTCCTCCATCTACCAGGCAGTAGCCTTCCCCGGGGGGATTCGCCTTGAGAAAACCAGCCAGCCCCGGGGAGAGAACCCCCCGTCCCGGCAGAGGACTTACGGGTTCACTCCTGGCAATCGGTCCCTTTTCCCGTTCGCCTCCAAAACAGTACAGCTGCCCCCCCTCGGTGGCGACCAGCAGGTAACCATCGGAGCAGGCAACGGCACCGGGAATACCCTGTAATTTCTTCTTCCAGGCAAACCTGGGACGTTTCTTGCCCGTCGATTTCGCAGAAGAAATATCGAATGCCAGGAGCGCCCCGGCACAGGCAACATAGGCCCTGTTACCGGCCCGGATGGTCAGAGCTTTCTCAGACCCGCCCGCTGGCATTGCCGCCAGGCCCTGCATGATTCTCCAGGAGGGGGCAAGTGCCAACTGGCGCTTCAACCCGCGGGGGAGCTTCCTGAAAAGTACCTGCCTGGATATTTCCCCGTCGACGTTACGCAACCTCTCCACTTCGACCAGTTTCCCCCTGGAGGCAACCCGCTCGAACTTTGAAGTGGGCAGAGCCCCGAGACCCCCAAAACCCGGTTTTTTCTGGCCTGCGGTCTTCACGGCAGCAAGGGGAATACGCGTCTCCACCTTACAGGTCCAGTCGGCGGGGTTCAGGTAAACGGCTGTCCTGCAGATCGTCTCAACAGGCTGCCCCCCTTTCTTGCCCAGCAACCTGGCGGGAAGCAGCGAGTCCCTGTAACTCAGAACACCTGCCTCGATACTTTTACCTGCGAAATCCTTGTGCTTATTGGGTACCACGTAGCTGATAAGCTCCAGCTTCTCAACGGCCTTCGCCTTCCTGCTTTTAACAAACTTCTCCACCTTTGCACCTCGGACGGAGACCTCGTAGGTCGCCCCCCGGAGCTTGTCAGTCCAGCGGAGATGGAAATTGTCCCGGTCAAAACGAATCCTGTTTCCAAGGCGAAGCTCTCTCAGCTGCAAGTGGGTATTCTTCTTTCCCTTCTCCTCTTTCTGCACGACAGCGGCCGAGTAGATTGCGCCGGAATCAAGTGCCGCATCCTGTGAGAGGAGCCCCTTGATGCGGGCACCGCCGTTCAGATCATAAAGGAGGCCTGAATTAAGAAAGACGCCACCTGTGGCAGACACATGGTAGGACTCCTTCTTCGCATTCTTGGACAGATTGTAATAGAGCAGCTTCCCGGTTCTTCCATCGAGACAGGCGGGAATCGCACGGCCATTGGGCACCAGGAGCCTGTCCCCTGTAGCTGCCAGGTATCCCTGCGGGGCAAGACCACCAAAGGCAGGGCTGTTGTGCGGCTGGTCGAGAAAGAGTGCCCCGTCTGTGCCGTTGCTCCAGACCGGCTTGCCATCCTGTGCGTCGAGGCAATGAATATAGGTCCCCATAAAGGGCCAGATCCCTGCACCGAAAAAAACCTTTCCGTCCTTCACAACCGGTGCACCGCGGGCAGGCCAGCTGGAAACAATCCGGCCATTGCCCGTCACCTTCCGACCCGAGGGGCCGCCCCTGTACCGCCAGGCAAGGCTTCCGTCCAGGGCATCAAGGCAGTACAGGTAGCCATCATCACAGCAGAAATAAAGCCTGTCACCAGCGGCAAAGGGCGCAAACCGTACCGGCCCTCCTGCAAAAAACCTCCAGAGCAGGGTGCCATCTGAGAGGCTGTATGAACTCACAGAGTCATTGCGGGAAGATGAAATGAAGATCCTTCCCCCTGCAATGATCGGCTGGTAGCAGGTGTCGAAATCCAGTCGCGGCTGGTCTGGCCAGGCAGGCTTCAGCCGCGGCAGCTGCAGCTTCCAATGCAGGGAAAGCTTCCCTGGAAGTTCTGCCGCTGTTGTGGCGCTCCGCCTGGCATCTCCCCTCCAGGCGGGCCAGTCGGCACGGGCCATCGGCAGCAGGTAGAGAGCCAGCAGAAAAACCACTGCGGCCCATTTGCCGGGCAAAGTTCCTGCACCTGCCGGATAAGATTTGTTCTTCCTGCGCATCTGGCAAAACACCTTGTTCTTCTCCAGTAACCGGCCCCGGTAACTCACAGTCGGAGCACTTCCTCCAGAACAGTATCCTGTGTCAGGGCCTTCTCCTCAACCATCCTTGCCGGGTTTTACCCAGCGCAAGTTCCTGAATTCCGGCCGCCCCCCCGCCCAGCGGCTGCTGCCCAGCACCTTCCCCCCTCGCTCTCCATAATAGGCCCGAAAACCAAGCAGGTCAGCGAGTTCCCAGGACTCCAGCGGTGTACGTTTCTGCTGGTGAATAAAATCACCCGGCCGAAGGCTGACTTGATGCCAACCCTCCCCACCAGGCAATTTAACGACAGCGACAGAATCACCCTTGCGGGGGCCCCTGTAGCCCCTGAAAAAATTCTCGGTAATCACCAGGACCAGGTCGTTCGGCTTTTCTGTTCGAACCTCCAGCGCCAGGTGCTCACCAGCCCCTCCCCTCCACTTGGGATCAGTGATCTTGCGGGTCCAGAACTGCCAGTGATGCGGATTGTCAGCTGACAATAAATACCAGTCCTGGAACCCGCGAGAAAAATCATCAATCAGGCGCAGAGGCTTATCTGTCGCCATCACGCCCCTGCTCTTTAACTCCGGTGGAGAGGCTGTCTTCATCAGAGAGCTGATGGCAAAGGTGGATGTAGGGCGCGCAAACTGGACCTCGACAGGCTTCGCCAGCCGATAGTAGATATTGGCAAAGGCGAAAAGAGGCTGGTTCACCGAGAGAATCGGGAGCTCTGCAGTCCAGGTCCCACCCTGCCGGGAACCATTTGCCGTACGCCAGAAGCGGGCACGTGGATCAGGGTCAACAGAATACATGATCTCTACCCTTTCCACCGGGTGGGATCGCCCGGGGGTCACCCTGAATTCCGGGATCGTTTCAAGCAGCAGGCTGACCGCAGGCATCTCCGGTAAGCTCATCCCCTTCTTCAGATGCTGGTCCAGCCAGAGCGGGCGGGTAACTGCGAACTCCGGCGTAAAACGATGGTTGAGATGGGGGGCGAAAGAATACCTTACCGCCTTGTGCGGGATCAGCGCCCCGGTCCTGCAGGTGTCATCCATGATGCCGTGGAAATCATTTGTCGAGCTGAGCCAGAGGAGAGGAGCCCGGATGCGGGGAGCATAGGACTGGAAACCGAGGGTCTCTCTGTACAGCTCGACATCTCCATTAGGAACCTTCCTTCTCTGCCCTGGCAGAAGCTCCCAGCTGATGGTTCGAAATCCCTGCCCACCCACCGATGGAGCAGCCACCCTCACGCGGTCATCTGTTCCAGCGACATAGACCGTCAGGTTGCCACCCATCGAATGCCCATAGACCCCCAGGCGCTCCCGGTCAACCACGGGTTGCCGCTCCAGGAAGGTCAGGCCTCTCCTGCCCGCAATGGTCAACAGGTACCAGTTGTTATTCCTCGGGGACTGGAATTTATCGAGGTACTTCTCACCGGGCAGCAGGTTGGAATAACCAGGCACGTTCTTCTGGGTAGGATCAACTGCCCCCCAGTCGGTATTGGGGTCCCCGGCCATGGCACCCTCCATCTCACGCCCTCCCCAGTTGATCGAGAGACACGCATAACCCCGCCGGGCGTAATACCTGACCTCGTGGAGAAAGGCCCTCTGCCCGCCTCCATGCAGGTGTAGAAGACCCGGCAGCTGCCGGGCATCCGCTGGATATCCGTAGAACGCGGCTATCCGGGAGGCTCTCCCCTTGAAGGTACCGATATGAAAGGTAAGGTAGCTGAGCACCAGCCCCTCCTCCTCCCACCGCCGGACAAGGCGAATATCCAGTAACTCCCTGGCAGGATCTACATCGGCCCAGAGCGCCTGCACAGACCGCGGGGGCTCTTCCTGCGTCAGTGCGAATCCAGGAATGAGCAAGAGGCAGAAAATGAGCCCGGCTCTCCCAGGCCCTTTACAAGTCACCAGAGATCTCATTTCGCAGCCTTTAAATTGGTGTTTATAAAGCAATACAGTGACAGGACAGAACCCTTACCACCAAAGACTTCTCCTGTTAAACTGTTTTAGTAGATATCTCCTTTTGAACCAACACCAGAACAGGATCTGCTGCCGGAATGACTTCACCCATAAGGTTCGGAATCTATTCACTGCTGGTCGCAGGCGTGGTTTGCCTCGCAGTTGCCACCGTTGCAAATGCCTGCTCAGTACCGGTATTCCGCTACGCTCTCGAACGCTGGCAACCAGACCTCTTCCAGGCGCTCGTCCTCTACAAAGGAGAGTTGAACGAGGAACAGAAGAAGAGCCTCGAAGCTTTCGACCGCAGCGAAGGAAAGAACATGGCCAACCTCGAGCTCGTCATGGTTGACCTCGATGACTCCCCGCCGCCGGAGCTTCTCACCCTGCTCGAACAGCAACAGGAGACCTCCCTTCCTCGTATTCTTCTCATGCCACCGCCATTCAGGGGGACTGCAGAGCCCCTCTGGTCAGGTGCACTTGGCGACAAGGCGGCCCTGCCCGCCTTCAACAACATTGTAGATTCCCCTGTCCGCAGAAAAATCGTCAAGCGGCTGTTGGCCGGAGACTCAGCAGTCTGGCTCTGCATCGAATCAGGCGACAAGAAACTGGATGACCCGGCATTCGAGATAGTTGAAAAGCAGCTCAAGAAACTCCAGAAAGAGATGAAACTTCCCGAGCAGGATCCCAAAGACCTCGAGGACCCTTCCAGCCAGGTCCGGTTCGAAAAACTGCCGGTACATATTGCCTTCTCTACCATCCGGGTCTCCCGTTCCGACCTGCTGGAAAAAGGGCTTATCAGCCAGCTGATGAAGACAGAGGATGACCTGCTTGAAGAGAGCGGCAAGCCAATGGTATTTCCCGTCTTTGGCAGGGGCAGAGCGCTCTGGGCCTATATCGGCGCCGGGATCAACGAAGAGAACCTTGCGGAGGCAGCCCAGTTCCTCATCGGGCCCTGCTCCTGCGAAATCAAGAACCAGAATCCGGGATCTGATCTGCTGCTGGCGGCCGACTGGGAAGGTTCGCTTGAGGGCCTGATCGAGATCAAGGATGTCGAATTGCCCCCCCTGAGCGGGCTCGAGGGATTCACCATTGAAACCAGCAAGGTTGAAGAAAAGGGCTCTGCCGGGGGAACCACGGCAGAGGTAACCCTGCTCCCTAAACCAACTGATCCCGCTCCAGAGGTCACCCCTCCCGCCGATGGGGATGGGGTGAAGGAACCGGAAAAACCTGCTGAACTTCTCCCTGCACCCTCCGAGGCAGACCCGATGACGGTTGAAGAGAAAGAGGAGGCTGTAAGCAGCTCGCTCACCCGGAACATGCTCATCCTCGGGGTTGTCGTTTTCGCTCTCCTTGCGGGCATGACCATCCTCATGCGGAAGAAACAATAGCACCCGGCAGGTTATATCTTTCCTATGAAGCTTCCACGTCTCATCCTGCGCGAGATCGCCTTTCGTAAGATTTCATTCGCAGCCAGCCTCGCGGCCGTCTGCGCCTCGGTGTGTTGTGTCGTGGCATCCTTTGAGCTCCTCAAAGACCACGACTATCAAACCATGGAGAGCCTTGCGGAAAAAAAAGCGGCGCTGACGGAGCTCACCCGTAAGCATGAGGATGAAACCCGCAAGACAATGAAGAATCTCGGGTTCAATATCCTCATCCTGCCAAAGGACCAGGTTCTCGCCGATCTCTATGCCGAAGATTTCGCCTCGAAATACATGCCGGAGGAATACGTCAAGCGCCTGGCAAACTCCAAGATCGTGACCATCAACCATCTCCTGCCGAGCCTTACCCAGAAGATGACCTGGCCGGAAAAAAAGCGAACGGTCCTTCTCATCGGTGTTCGGGGAGAGGTCCCCCTGATGCACAGGGATCCCAAGAAGCCCCTGATTGACGCTGTGCCCAAGGGCACGATGGTCCTGGGGCACGAGCTCCACCAGAGCCTCGAGATTTCAGAGGGTGACAAGGTCACCCTGATGGGAGAAGAATTCACCGTCCACAAATGCTACAAGGCCCGTGGCAACAAGGACGACATCTCTATCTGGATAGACCTCGCCAGGGCCCAGAAGATGCTCAACAAGGAGGGCCAGATCAATGCAATCCTGGCACTTGAATGCAATTGCTCAGCAGACCGGCTGCCGATTATCCGTAAGGAAATTGCAGGGATTCTTCCTGAGACCCAGGTCATCGAGAGAGGGACGAAGGCGACCGCCCGGGCCGAGGCTCGGATGGCTGCCAGGAAGCTTGCCCAGCAGACCCTTGCCATGGAAGAAAGCCGCGCACTTGAGACAAAGGCCCAGCTGAACTCTTTTACTGCGACGCTGGTTCCGCTGGTCATCGCAGGTTGCTCCCTGCTGATCGGACTTCTTGCCTTCCTCAATGTAAGGGACCGCCAGGCAGAGGTAGGAATTCTCAGGGCCCTCGGGCTCAAGAGTTCCCAGGTCTATTCGATCTTCCTCTCCAAGGCCCTCGTCATCGGAATTCTCGGTGCCTTGGCAGGCCTGCCCCTGGGGCACCTGGTGGCGGCCAGCACAGCAAAGAGCCTTGCCGGATCCCAGGGTGAACTGCTGAGCGCCAGCAGCGGTCTCTTCCTGCTCGTCCTGGTGGCAACGCCACTGGTTACCCTGCTTGCAAGCTGGGTGCCGACCCTCTTTGCGGTGCAGCAGGACCCATCGGAAACCCTCCGCGAGGCATAATAAAGCCCGGTCGGAGAGAAACGAGAAACCTCAGATCGCCCGCTTGAGCTGCCCGCGCTGGTTGAGGTAGTCGACCAGGAGATCACCCATGTTGCGACTGGTATCTACCTCTACCCGCTCGACCTTATTGGCCTGGCAGATCTCTTCGAAACGGTCGGTAAACCGCCTGAGGGCGCTGAGATAAGCCTTCCTGAGCTCGTTTGGCTGCATGAGGATCTCGTCCGGCACCTCCAGCCCAAGGAACTTGATCATTCCGTCAAACCGGAAATCAAGCTCATCATGATGGAGCACCTGGAAAAGAACCACCTCATGCTGCTGGTACTTCAACCGCTGGAGAACCTGCTCGAGAGCATCGAGATCGGTAAAGAAATCACTGAAGACCATGACGATCTCCCTGCGCCCTGTACGGCCGGCCACCTCTGCGAGGCACTCGGCCATATCGGTCTTTTCCTTCAGTTCGATCTCATCAAGATGCTCCGTCATACGCTGGATCTGGGCCATGGAGTTTCCCGCAGGAACATAGCCGAGAATCTTCTCATCAAAGGTGGTCAGGGAGACACGGTCACTCTGCTTGACAATCGAATAACCCAGCGTCGTCAGCATCTTGGCCCCGTAGGCCATCTTCTGCTGCCCCTTCTCTCCATAGCTCATCGAAGCACTGACATCGAGAACCAGGTGGCAGGTGAAGTTGGTTTCCATCTCGTATTGCTTGATGAAGTACTTGTCGCGTTTGTAGAAAACGCGCCAGTCGATGTGTCGGATGTCATCCCCGATCACGTACTCCCGGTGGCCCGCAAACTCCACGGCAAAACCATGCAGCGGAGATTTGTGAGCCCCCGCCAGGTTTCCCATGACCAGGCCACTGGGAAGGACCGGGGTTCCCTGCACCTTGCCAAGAACCTCAGAATCGATATAGCGTGAAAGTATGCTCTTTGCCATGATTCACCTACCTCAGGCAGCCGGCTTCGAGTATTTTTCACTGGCCGGAACCGCTTCCATCAGATCATCGATCAGGGTCTCGTTGGTCTTGCCTTCGGCATGCGCGGCGTAGTTGCTCGCAATTCGATGGCGAAGAGCAGGCTTGGCGACCGCATCTACATCACCAACGGTGGCATGGTAGCGACCGTAGAGCAACGCCCTTGCCTTCGCACAGGTAACGAGCGTCAGGATTCCCCTGGGACCGGCGCCCCAGTCGAGCCACTTGTTGACGAAGTCAGGAGCGCCCTCTTCGCCTGGACGGGAAGCCCTGACGAGCGCATGCGCATAGCCGAGCACCTGGTCACTGACCGGCACCCGGGTCACGAGATTCTGGATATCGACGATCTCCTTGTCGGTCATGACCGCCTTGATTCCACCAAGCTGTCCGGTGGTCACCCGTCTTGCGATCTCCCACTCTTCAGCACCACTGGGATAATCGACCTTGATGTAGAGGAGGAACCTGTCCAACTGCGCTTCGGGAAGCGGGTAGGTACCTTCCTGCTCCAGGGGATTCTGGGTGGCAAG
>JAYGDV010000141.1:0-1895 GCA_046582735.1 Planctomycetota bacterium | reverse complement strand
GGGTGGCGAGGGTGACTACAACAGAGCGATCCTTCGCGGCAGTGACTTTTGCCTGGTTTCAGAAGAGGGCACACCGGTCCGTTTACGACTCGTGAAGCCTGCCCGTTCCCAGTACGGTTACTTCCAGCTTCGCAGCGCGGATGCCTACCAGAAAACGGTTTATTCAGGGGCCACGTTTCCCCCTCTGCGGGTTATTGAAAACCCCTGACACCGGCCGCCTGATGGGGCGACGTTGACCTGTCAACACGTTGTCGCCATACTGGCTCCCAGCCAGCCCTTCACGACACTTCAATAAGGCACTATTTTCTTTCTCTAGAAAGTCTGACCGCGAACTTACATCGCCGGGCTGCCTGCTGCATCCCACCCTGTTTATCCCTGGCAGCCTGAACGACCAGATGGACACGTCTGGATAACTACTTTCTCGGTTCCGACTACCTAGTCGCTAGATACTAACGCACAAGTGAAACCATGCGACCTAATTCAAGCAAATATCCCTCCATCCCGCGCGTAGTGATACTCTGTGTATTCTTCTGTTCCCAGTGCGCTGCTGTTGTTGCTTCCCCCCCAAAGCAACCGCTGCACGTTTACCTACTGGCCGGCCAGTCCAACATGGAAGGCCAAGGTGTGGTGGACCTGGACCACCCGCAGTACTACAACGGCGGGCGTGGCATCCTCAAAAACGTCATGAAGGAGCCCGGTAATCTGAAGCGATACAAGCACATCCAGGATGCCAACGGCAAATGGGTGATTCGCGATGACGTCTGGTGCCGGTTTCAAACCAAAAACGAACTCAAGGCGGGCGCCCTCACTATCGGATTCGCCGGTTACCCAGGAAAACACCATATTGGTCCCGAATTCCAGTTCGGACACGTCCTCGGTGACGCGACTGCCGCCCCGGTCCTACTCATTAAGACTGCCTGGGGAGGCAAGAGCCTCTACGCTGATTTCCGCCCGCCTGGCTCGGGGGGAACCGTGGGGCCCTACTACAAAAAGATGATCGAGGAGGTTCGAGCCGCGCTGGCGGCCCTGGGCAACAGGAAATACAGGATCTCAGGATTCGTGTGGTTCCAGGGCTGGAACGATATGGTCAACAAGGATGCCCGGGCTGAATACACCGTCAACATGGTCAACCTGGCTGCCGACATCCGCAAAGAGTTCAAATTACCCCGGCTCCCGGTGGTGATCGGGGAGCTCGGTAACATGGGAGAGAAGGCCGGAGGGGGAATGGCAGAACTTCGCAAGGCCCAGGCTTCTGCAGCCTCCAGCCCGAAACTCGGAAAGGGGACGGTCGCCTTCGTCAAGACCACCCCCTTCGCGCGGCCGAAGGAGCTGTCTCCCAATACCGGACACGGCCACCACTGGTTCGGCAATGCCGAGAGCTATTTCCTCATCGGAGATGCGCTCGGCAAGGCGATGGTGAAACTGCTCGAGACAGCGAAGACCAACTAGCCCGGGACAGGTTGCCGTTTATTTCTCCGGGTCCTTCGCCTTTTCCGGCCACAGCGAGGAGATCGCATCCTTGATGATCTTTTCGCAGCCGACCGCCGGCGGTCCGAAGTGGCGAGTCCACACCTGGCCACCCCAATTAGGAAGGCAGGCAGCCTCGTAGCCACCCTTCTCCCCCAGGCGCAGGGCCGCATCCACTGCAATATAGCCCTCGTAGCCATTGGTGTAACCGAAGGTCATGGTGCGCTTGAAGGGAGCAGTCTTGTCCACCCAGAGCTCGTACTGGCAGAACATCTCATGCGGCATGGTGACGAGGCACCACTCCCGGGCGAACATTACGGCGTAGACGTCCATGCGTCGTGGAGGCGGCTTCTTCCCGCTGTCGATGAGGGCCAGCATCCTGTTGAGCTGCTCCATGCGCCCCTCCCGGTCCCTCTGGCGGTAAGCCA
>JAYGDV010000027.1:0-1582 GCA_046582735.1 Planctomycetota bacterium | reverse complement strand
AAATCCCTGCACGAAGGCCTGGTCGGACAGGTCGCGCCCACCCCGTTCAGTCTCTATTACACGGTCATTGCCCGTGCAGGAGGAGAACCCCTCGGAACCGGAGGCACCCGCCGGGTAGACATCCTCAACAGGGTCCTGGAGGGAGAGGTTCCCGGGCTGCCCCTTTTCCTGGTTCCCTTTTCCGGGCATGGACTGGACCCCTCAAAGGCAGCCCTGCGCCACCAGCTCATCGTCCCGGGACCGGAAGAACAGATCATCGACGCCCAGGGGCAGAGGATCCTCATCGAAAACAGGAAGCTCTCAGCAGAGCTGAGCCTCGCTCCCCCCGTGGCGGAATCGAAAGCAAGCCCACCTGCGGGCGTTGTGAAACCTCCCCGCCCGGAAGCAAAACCAGCCGCGCAGGCATCTGAGCCCCGCACTGCCGAAGAAGTCGAGACCTGGCTTCTCAGCTCCCTGCTCAACAGTGACAGCCCGACGATCGAATTCCGGTGGCTCGCGGTAGCCTTCCTCCTTACCTTCCTTCTCGGGGCAAGCCACTGCCTCGGACCGGGTCATGGAAAGAGCGTTATCGCGGCCTATCTCGCCGGATCAAGCCGGCGCTACCGCGATGCTGTCATCCTGGGGCTGGTTACGACTGTCACCCACACCCTGGCTGTTATTACGGTCGGCTCCATCCTGCTGGTAATCAGCAGCAACCTCACCACCGGCGCCGTCCAGGAGCGCCTGGTCACGACCGGCATGCTGCTGTCGGGAATCCTGCTCACCGCCATCGGGCTGGTACTCTTCAACAGGCGTGCAGGACAGCAACCCGGCGAATCCCTGGAAAACTGCTCGGAGTCCGGGGCGCAGAAAAGAGGTACCCGGGAATTGCTCTGGCTTGGAATCTCCAGCGGCCTGCTGCCCTGCACCCCGGGAATCCTGCTGATTTTCAGCGGCCTGCATCAGCCCGGAAAGCTCTTCCTCTCCCTGGCCCTGCTTCTTTCCTTCAGCATAGGCCTGGGTTTCGTACTGCTTCTTACGGGCCTTCTTACAATCAGCGGGAAAAAACTGGTAGCCTCCCACCGGGTGTTCGCCCCGCTTCGGCGGAAGCTGCCCGGGTTCTCCAGGACGGCCTCCCTTACCTCAGCGCTGCTGATTCTCGCACTCGGTGCCTTCCTTTTATCCCGTACCATCTTTTCCAGGCCTGTCGAGATTGCTGAGATCTTCGCCTGGATGAGGTTCTGAAAAAGCGTACTCCTTCATATTATCGGCACATGACGGCCGGAACTGAACCCCCTGCCGAACCACTATTTGTGCCCATTTTCGGCCAAACCACCCCATTTCTTTGCGTCCGAAAATATTCATCAAGGAAATACCGGCCTTACTGCCGATATTCACAAAAGTAATCTTAACGGACTCTCTGGTGGTCGTTTCGTGGCCCCCGGCGAATTCTCAAGACGGGTTTCGGGAACAGAAGAATAAGGAACTGTTCAGGGAAATGTCTGAGAGCGTCAACAAAACGGCTTTCGTTCTGAAAGAGGAGCAGGAGTTCTGCTTTCTCTACAACGAAGAAGATCCGTTCGATATTTTCCGCGCGCTCATG
>JAYGDV010000586.1:0-2352 GCA_046582735.1 Planctomycetota bacterium | reverse complement strand
GGAAATTTCCGCGAGGATCTTTACTACAGGCTGAAGGTGTTCCAGATTGAGCTGGCGCCGCTGCGTGAGCGCCGTGAAGACATCCTGCCGCTCTCTCTTCATTTTCTATCGGAGCGCCAGTACGAGGATCGCGGCCCGGTTGATCTCTCGCCGAGGGCCAAGGAGCTTCTGATGGCCTACCACTGGCCGGGCAATATTCGCGAGTTGAAACACTTCATCGAGGAGGCCTTCCTGGTCTGTAACGGGACGACAATTTACCCCGAGAACCTGCCCGATGATCTTCGCCGCCAGGACAATCCACAGCCCTCCGGAACTCTCTCGGAGATCGAGGGCCAGCACATTCGCAAGGTCCTGCAGAGCGTAAACTGGAATAAGCGCCGGGCTTCGGAGGTTCTTGGAATCAACCGTTCCACGCTCTATGAGAAGATTCGCCTCTATCATATTGAGAAAGAGGAAGACCAGCCTGTTGCGAACCCCGAAGACGGGGAAGACTGAATTCTCTCTTCCGCTGACCTTCTCACGGTTGGTTTCTTGACAAGACCGTGGCAGGGTAATATGTACTCAGAAGAGAAAACCGAAGGGTTTTCCTTCACGGTTGCGCAATGCGAAGGCCTGGTCCTGGTTCGGCCGGGCCAGCTCGTGGCCTCCAGTTTTTGAATCGAAGCTTGAACAGGAATTATTCATGGAAGAGTCTGCGAGCCCCCTTATCGAGGGGATGAACGAACATATCAAACGCACGGTCGAGTTGCTCGAGAAGACGGATCTCGAGGCGGTCAGTGCTCTTGTCGAGAAGCTCTACGATGCCTACCAGGATGGTACCCGGGTTTTTATCTGTGGTAATGGGGGCTCTGCTGCTACGGCCAGTCATTTTTCTGAAGACCTTGCCAAGAGCACGATCAAGGACCAGGCCGTCCAGAAGCGCCTGCGGGTCAGCAGCATTACTGACAGTGTGCCTTTCATCTCCGCGCTCGGGAACGACTGGGGCTACGACACCGTGTTTCGTGAGCAGCTGGTTACGAACGCGGAGGAGGGGGATATCCTCATCGCCATCAGCGGTTCGGGCAACAGCCCGAATGTGATCAACGCGGTTCAATGGGCCGCGGATAACGGGCTCTTTACCGTCGGCTTCAGTGGTTTCAATGGGGGGAAGCTCAAGAGCACGGTCGACCTGTGCGTACACAGCCCGGTGCTCGACATGGAAATTGCTGAGAACACCCACATGGTGGTGGTACACCTTGTCGTCAGTGGATTGCGTGCAAAGATCAGTGAGGCCGCCTGAGGTTCTCCGGTGGCCCGGTTGGTTGAGGGTGCGGTCCCAGTCTCTTTACCGTGGCGGTTTCCATGACAGAACAGCACAGACCAGGTGAGAGTGCAGCAGGGTCATCCCTGCGTCTCTACGATGTAAATCTGAACCGGGCCTCCGAGGGGATACGGGTAGCAGAGGATGTCTGCCGGTTCCATCTCGACCTGCCGGGCATCGCCGCGGAATTAAAGGAGCTGCGGCATCTCCTCCTTTCCGCCTCGGTGGGGGCCGGTCTTTCACGGCAGGACCTGCTGCAGGCCAGGAATATCGAGGGCGACGTAGGAAGGGACGTTCCTACCCCCGGGTGCTCGAGTGAACCTGTCGATCTTTCCGAGACGGCCTTTCGGAACCTGCGGCGCGCTGCTGAATCAATACGGGTTCTCGAAGAGGTCAGTCGCAGCAGGGCCGGAGACGCAGCAGTGTTACAGGATCTTCGCTACCGGGTCTATTCGGTGGAGAAGGCACTGATGAATCTCGCTGGTGAGAGGACGGACCTGGTTGAACGGCTTGAAAAGACCAGGGTCTGCCTCCTGGCAACCGCGGCAGCCTGCGCGGAGGGGGAGCTCTTCGCCACCGTAGAACGCTGTATTGAGGCAGGGGTGGGGATGGTGCAACTGCGCGAGAAGAGCCTCGCTGATGAGGAATTACTCGGGTGTGCGAGAAGACTGCGGGAGCTCTGTGCAGGTACAGGGGCCCTGTTTATTGTCAACGACCGGCCTGATATCGCCCTCTTGAGCCACGCCGATGGGGTCCACCTCGGGCAGGAAGATCTTCCCCTGCCGGAGGTAAGGCGCATAGTCGGTGAACGCCTCCTGGTGGGGCTCTCGACTCACTCTCTCGAACAGGCCAGGGAGGCCGCTCGCGAAGGTGCCGACTATATCGGCGCCGGACCGGTTTTCGAAACCGCCACCAAGGATGCCGGCCCCCTCCTGGGAACCGAAAACCTCGAGGCTATTCTCAGGGAGGTACAGATTCCTGTTTTTGCCATCGGTGGGATCACGGACTCCAATGTCGGTGGCGTGCAGGGGGCGGGAGGAGACCGGATCGCG
>JAYGDV010000565.1:0-7021 GCA_046582735.1 Planctomycetota bacterium | reverse complement strand
CATCCTCAACGGCGTGGTCGACGCAATCATTCTCGGCCCCGAGGACTCACCCGCTGTCATGCTGAATCCCAACGGTCTGCAGGGAATCTACCAGGCCGAGCAGAATGCTCCTGCGGGGCTTGTCGGTATCGATCCGACCCGCTCGATCGAGGTCTGGGCCTACAACCAGTTCATCGACGCCGAGGAGACCATGGTCGCCTGGGGAAGACGCGGTGGTCCCGATGGATCCGAGATGAGCTTTAACTACGGTAATCACGGAAATTTCGGAGCCGTGACGCACTGGGGAGGCGGGGGGCCGGACCTCGGTTGGATGGACAATGCCTTCACGCCCGGTTCACCCACGGAGGGCCAGTGGCATCACCTTGTCTACACCTTCGACGGGGAAGATACCTACACGACCCGGCTCTATGTCGATGGAGAGGCGTGGAATTCCGAGATGCACGGGCCGGGCGGGATCAACACCCATCCTGATCACCCGATCACGCTGGGAGCGCAGATCGTCGATGCGGGCGGCACGATCGACTGGGGACCGCGCGTGGGGACCCTGGCACTCGGACAGGTGAGGATCCATGACGAGGTGCTGACCCATAACGAGATTCTTCACAACTTCAACGCCGAGCGGGAACGCTATGGCGTGGAGGGCGCTCCCGAGGAGGCCCCGAGGTTCCTCAATGTTCCCGAGGCGGGCAGGTATTTCAGTGGCCGTGAGACCTACGTGTTCAGGCTGCAGGTCGAGGCGCTGCCCCCGGCGGAATTAGAGGTGATCTCTCCGGAGGGAGGGACGATCAATTCCGAGGGTCGCTTTGAGTATGTCATACCTGATCCTGAGCCGGAATCTTTCGAGGTCGAGATCGTGGCCGTCAATTCCGTGGGCGAGAGCGTGGCCTCCTGGACGGTTGTTCGCGAGGAGCTTGAGGTCGGTGATATCGAGGTTGCCGAGGAGCTCCTGGTGAGTCTCGATGCCCGGGACCCGACCGCCGGCGAAGAGTTCTGGGAAAACCACGGCACCATGGATGATTTCCAGATTGTCGGGACCCCCGGGGTGGAACAACGCGATTTCGGTATCGGCGTCAGCTTCAACGAGAACGGGCGCAGCGGCGACAGCTACGAGAGTATGGAAAATGCTCCTGAGGGTATTGTCGGCCTGGACCCGACGCGTAGTATCGAGATCTGGGTCTGGCCGAGCACCGACAACCCCAACGAGGAGACCCTCGTTGGCTGGGGTAAACGTGGTGGCCCTGAGGGCTCGAACATGGGTTTTCTTTATGGCAACAACGCCGCGCACGGAGCCGTAGGACACTGGGGTTCCCCGGACCTCGGCTATAACGATGGCGGAGGAGTGCCAGCCTCGGGCGAGTGGCATCACCTCGTTTACACCTACGATGGCGAAACCACCAGGGTCTACACCGACAACTGCCTGGTCGCCTCAGAATGTGACCTCTCCAATGAGGAATTTCTCGGCTTTGGCAGGATCAATACCCATGCGGGTACGAAGATCCGGCTCGCCCAGCAGACCGAGGGTGACGGCGTGGGCATGACGCTCGGGTTGCAGGGCAGGATCCTGGTTTCCAAGTTGAGGATCCATGACGGTGTTCTGAGTCCTGAGCAGATCGAGCATAACTACGAGACCGAGCTGCCTGAATTTTCTCCGGGACCCTGCCCCGAGGAGGGAGACCCGGGCTACGCTGACACCCACCTGACCGACGTATCCGTTCTTCGCACAGGGTTCGGCCTGGGCGCATCCCATCGCGCTACAGCAGCGGGAGAGGATGAGTCAGGAGACCCGGTTCTTTACACCTTCAAGGTCGAGCCGCAGATTGAGGGCGTTGCCGAGAGGGTGATGGGGCCGCAGATATCGGGAACGGCCCTTCTATTTATGAGAACTCCCGGGTCCTACCGGCTGACCATCACGGTGCAGGACCGGGTCGATTGCGATGATTTCGCAGAGGATGCCATTTCACGCAGCGTGGTTATCGTCGGTGACGTGATTCCTCCCGAGGAGTGCGGCAACGGCTGGGATGACGATGGGGATGGCGATACCGATTGCGATGATGCTGATTGCGCCGGCACCCCCGGTTGCGATGTTGTCCCGATGGAGATCTGCGACAACGGCCGTGATGATGATGGGGACGGCGCCGCTGATTGTGACGACGATGACTGCGCCGACGCGGCGGCCTGCAAGGTGCCGGCCGGTCCGCGCTTTGTGCGCGGTGATGGCAATTCCGATGGGTCCATCAACCTGACCGATGGCGTCATCCCGCTGCTCTATCTCTTCAGCGGGGGAGATGCACCTCTCTGTCTCGATGCGGCCGATACCAACGATACCGGCAATATCGAGATTACCGACGCGATCATTATCTTCAGCTGGTTGTTCAGCGGCGGCGCCCCCCCGGCTTCACCGACACCTTCCTCCGCAGGCTACCTGCAGGAGGACTGCGGTGTGGATGAAACCGAGGATGGGGCGGATTGCCTCCGGGTTTCTCCCATCTGTAACTAGTCTTTCCGGAAGAAACCGGCGACCGGGTAAAAAGCCCGCTGGAGTTTATCTCCGGCGGGCTTTTTATTTCTGCTTCAGCAAGCGCTCGAGATTGGCTCGTGCAGGCGAGAAGCGGGGATTGATCTGCAATGCGCTGCGAAAGCGGGCCTTGGCCTCGGCTGTCTTTCCTTCTGCCATCCGCAGCTGGCCGAGGTTGTTGATGGCTTCGACAAACCGGGGGTCGAGGCGTATGGCTTCGAGGTATTGTTTTGCCGCAGCGGCTGGTTTCCCGAGGCGCCTGAGAGCGACCCCCAGGTTCATATGCGCATTGGAATTAAGTGGGTCAACACGGATCGCCTCACGCAGGCGGGCTTCTGCGCCCTTGTTGTCAGCCAGCTCCAGGAGAATCTGTCCGAGATTGTTGTGTGCCTCGGCGAAGCCGGGATCGAGGGTCAGCTCCTGCCTGAAATGCTCTGCCGCCAGGGTTTTCCGCCCCTGGCGGGCCCGGATAATTCCCAGTGAGTTGTTTGCTGCTGGATAATCAGCCCTGAGGCGCAGGACCTCGAGGTAGAGGGCTGCGGCCCCGTCGAGCTTTCCCTGCCGGTCGAGTACGGCTGCGAGGTTGAAACGGGGTTCGACGTAATCGGCCCGCAGGGAAATGGCCCGCTGGAAGCTGGCAGCCGCCTCAGCGAGCTTTCCTGTCCGCAGCTGCAGCAGGCCGGCGTTGTTTTCCGCTTCGGTGAACCCGGGTTTCATGCTGGTGATGACCCGGTATTGTTTCAGTGCCGCATCTGTGTGCCCGAGCTTGTCGAGGTTCAGGGCGTACTGGAAGCGCAGGGACGTTTCGTTCTCGACAGAAGCCGAGCGCAGAACGGGATGGTCGATGACGCTTCCGGGAAGCAGGGCTGCGTTTTTGCAGCGTTGCAGCCGGTCAGGGTTTCCCATTGCGGCGTCCGTGATGAGCTGTTCAACCGTCACCGGGCCCTTGTAGATCACCGTCAGGCGGCCTGAAGAATCGAGCAGGAAGCTGCTTGGAAGGGGCAGGGGCTTGTTGAGTGGGACCATATTGTCGTGCAGCGCCTGGAGGAATCCGACCAGGTTCGCGGTTGCCCGGCCGGTATTCAGTGGCGGCTGGAGCTTGTCAATGAACCTCTTCACCTTCGGGGGCAGCTTGAAGCTCCCATCCCTGAGCCCATCGGTGCTGAGGGCTAGTATTTCGATACCGGCCTTTTTGAGCTCAGCGCTGTGGTCGCGGAAGCTCTTGAGCTCTTCGAGGCATGGCAGGCACCAGCTGGCCCAGAGATTTACCAGCAGGGCTCGTCCTCTGCCTGGAAGCAACTCCTTGTCCGCCCCTTCGAGATCCTTGCAGGCGAGGTCAGGAATTTCGAGCCGGGTGACCAGGGGGATCCGTGCCTTGTCACTTTCCCGGGGGGGTGGAGAGGCAGCGGGTGCTGCCGGTTTTGCCGCCTCCAGGCTGGTGGTCCAGGGTGCTGCTGAGCCGCGGCCGCTTCCCTGGATCAATTCATAACGCCCGCCTGCCTTCAAACCGGCAAACAGCTCGGTCTCTCCTCCAGGCCAGCTTACCCTTGCCTGTACAGCAGCGCTGTTGCGGCCCACTGCAAAGGCCAGCCAGCGGCTCGACTGGGTGAGGAAGCCGTCACCTGCTGTAACTGTTCTCAGGAGAGGGCGCTTGCCGGCCCCGGCCTCCTGCACCTCCACCCTCGCTCCAACAGCATCCAGGCTGGTGTTTTTTCCATCACCGCGAAGTTTCAGGCTGAGGAAGCTGCCCGGTGGGGCGGCATCGTTTCTGAGAAAACGCAGGCGGGGGGCGTTTCGGTTGGAGATCCAGAGATCCGGGTCGCCGTCTCCATCCCAGTCGCCTACGGCAAGGGCCCGGCTGTCGTCGATAAAGTCGAAACCTGAAACGGCTGAGATGTCGGAGAATTTTCCGTCCGCGGTGTTGAGGAAGCAGCAGTTTCTCTCGCGTCCGCTCCAGGAGCGCCCCTCCCGTATCATCTTCGAAAGCTGCAGGTGCCCCAGGTTCGGCTCGCTGTTTGAATCTTCTTTTGAGTTCCGGGTTCGCGACACGACCTGCCGCCAGAAGAAGCTTCACAGGTCGCCGGTGTCCTCCGTGGTGATATAGCCGTTAGCCACAACCAGGTCATCCCAGCCGTCTGCGTTGAGATCGACAAAGCTCGAGGCCCAGGCCCAGCGTCCCATGTTGACATTGGCCTCGAGGCTTTCATCGCTGAAGGCGCCGTCTTTTTTCCCACGAAGCAGGGTGTTTCCCCGGGCAAAGCGCTGCAGTCTTTTGCGCACAAGCGCTGAGGCGCCGGGCTTGAAGAGCTGCTGGCTGGTAACCCTCCTTCCCGCGGCGGAAAACATGTTGCTGACATAGAGGTCCATGACGCCGTCGCGGTCGTAATCGCTCCAGCTGACTGACATTCCCGATGCGCTGTCCTCGGCGTTCTTCGCGGCGGCGACATCGGTGAAATGGAGATTGCCATCGTTGCGGTAGAGATTGTTGCGCCCGAAGTCGTTGGCGACGTAGAGATCGGCATCTCCATCGTTGTCGTAGTCTTCCCAGGCCGCGGCAAAGCTGAAGCGCCGGTTGTTGGAGTCGAGGCCTGATTCCTGCGTGATATCGGTAAAGGTCCATTCGCCGCCGGCCGGTATATCGTTTCGAAAGAGGATGTTGGCCGCGGCATTGTTGGCGTCATGGTAGATGAACCCCTCGGAGGCTGCTATGGAGACAACGCCCGCATCCTGGGAGAGGTCATCGGCCTTGTGGGCGCAGACGTAGATGTCAAGATCTCCATCATGGTCGAAGTCCGCAGCGGCCAGCGACATCGTGTCGTTGCTGGTTGGAATGCAGGCGCGCATCTCGAAGCTGCCCTTGCCGTCCCCTGCGGCGATCACAAGCGCCCCAAGGATGGTGACGGCAAGATCCTGGTTGCCGTCGTTGTCGAGATCCACGATGAGGGCGGCCCTGGAGCTTTCCAGCCAGTCGGCCCGCGAGGCTTCCGAGTGGTCGCTGGCGGTTCCATCCGGCCTTCCCAGGTACAGGCGGTTGGGAAGTCCTCCCTCCTGGCAGACGTAGAGGTCATCGAGGCCATCCCCGTTGACATCCCCAAGTGCCAGGCCCGGTGTTCCCAGCAGGTCGAAGAACCTCTTGTCCTGGCTGCGATTGAGCCAGTGGTTCAGGCCCAGGGCGAACTGCCGGTTGTAGGATGGGTTTGCCCCCAGGACTGCGAGGGTCCTGTCTGCTAGGAGAGGTGCGGCATTCCTGGTTCGGGATTGTTCGAAGTTACTAACCTCGATTGATGTAAGCAGTGGAACGCCTCCGGCTTCCCTGATGATCCAGCGGGTGTTCCAGGTGCTGTGCTCTTCGAGGTTCCCGTCTTTGCTTTTTACAACGATGGAGAGATGTTGCTTCGAGCTGATACGGTCTTCTTCCTGCCGTATCCCGTAGACCTTGAAGGATGCGCGGATACTGTCCTCAGCCTTCCAGGCATGGCGTAGATCCAGGATGGCTTTTTCAAAACCGCCGGGTCCCCTGTAGTTGCCGCTGGAGTGGCCGCCACCGGGCTTCTCTCGTTTTACCTCCAGCAAGGGGTCGTCGAATGCCACCTGGAGGTTCTCCGGGCGAAGTCCTCCGCAGCTAAAGGACTCATCAGCGATGGCGATTGGACTGCCTGGAGGGACTTCCCGGGCACCGTGGATGAGCCTGCTGACCTGGCCGAGCTGGTCAGAGATCTGCGAGGCGATGACCTCGGTTTTCCAGCCATCCTCGCCTGGGTTGTCAACGCGCTTCCACTCCTGCCCCGACCTGGGCTGCAGGCTTCCCTGCGCTTTTCCCTCAAAAGAATCCGGATCTTTTTTCAGAACGAAAACCAATCCGAGGGCAATAACCACGAGCGCGATGCTGAGCGGGACAAGCCGTCCCCTGATGTTGATGTCCAGGAGCATATGTCGTTAAACCCGGCGGTTGTATGAGACGGCTTTCAGCATAACCGAATCATCGGCATACTGCACAGCTAAGGAATGTTCTCAGCTGAGGGTATCCATCGATTCGATTCGATCGAGGCGAAAGGTGCGTTGCTCGTTTCGCAACTGGCAGTGGGCGACGAGAAAGTCACCGTTGCACAGCAGCGGCTCGACAATGCGTTCTGTTTCGAAGCCGTTCTTGTCGCAGTAGCTGATCCTGAGGGCCAGTCCGTTTTCAATAGCGGTTGCCAGGGGGGTGTCCGCGGGAAGGTTGTGATGGAAATCACCGGGCGGGGCCAACTCGCCCCCCTGGGCATTGATCCAGTCCTGGACAGTTGGATTACGGGTGTCGTCCAGTTTTTCCGCGAACTTTCGGAATACGGTGAAGGTCGCCTCCACATCGGCGAGCGCCCGGTGGGCATCGGAGTTCTCGATTCCAAGGCAATCGCAAATGGTACCAAGCTTATTGTCGGGGAAGTCGTGCAGGTTGCGGGCCACCTTCACCGTATCGAGGATGGGGCCCGGGGAGAATTTCTCACGGGCCAGGTGGTATTCAAC
>JAYGDV010000546.1:0-4643 GCA_046582735.1 Planctomycetota bacterium | reverse complement strand
CGAGGGCGCGGGGAATAGGACTCATTTGGACTCTCCTGGAAATTATAACCAACCGCAACCAAGGTAACTGTCGGTGGAGGGGTCCTTCAAGGTATTTCCATCGCGGGGGGTTCAAAAGGAGTGAATAGGGGCCGATATATTCTATTTCACGCTTCCCAGGGGCATTTTCAGCTTCTTTCGGTTGAGGGGGTTTTCCTGACATCCTGGTAGAGCGAACCCGGGTTCGGGTTATGATTCAGGCGGGAGGACGGAGAATGTCAAAGATCATCGTATCTGGAGCTTCTGGCCTTGTGGGCTCAGGGTTGTTGCCCCTGCTGGGCGATGGGCAATACGAGGTTTCGCGGCTTGTGCGCAAACAATCAGATATCGACGGTGGCGATATGTGGTCAAGGCGTGACCTCGTTCCCTGGGACCCGGTGACGGGCGAACTAGATGCCGCCATGCTTGAAGGCACCGAGGCGGTGGTGCATCTGGCTGGAGAAAACATTGCGGTCGGTCGCTGGAACAATGCCCGCAAGAAAAAGATTCGCGAGAGTCGGGTCGATGGAACAAGACTCCTGTGCGAGAAGCTGGCGGAAATACCCACTCCGCCAAAGGTACTCATCTGCGCCTCGGCGATTGGCTACTACGGCCATCGCGGGGACGAGTCCCTGACAGAGGAATCCCCAGTGGGCGAGGGGTTTCTGCCTGATTTATGCAGGGAGTGGGAGGAAGCGACTGAAGCTGCGGCCAAAGCCGGCATCCGCGTCATCCGGCTGCGTATCGGAATTGTTCTCAGCCCCAGGGGTGGAGCGCTCAAGAAGATGCTGGTGCCTTTCAAGATGGGCGCCGGGGGAAAGGTCGGCGACGGCCGCCAGTACATGAGCTGGATCTCTCTCGATGATCTCGCGGCTGTCATCGTCCACTGCATCAAGGACGAATCCATCAGTGGTGCGGTCAACGCGGTGGCCCCGGAGCCGGTTACCAACAAGGTCTTCACAAAGACTCTCGGCAAGGTCCTGAGGCGCCCGACGATGTTTCCCCTGCCGGCCTTCGCGGCAAAGATCATTTTCGGGGAGATGGCCGAGGCCATGCTGCTTTGCAGCTCGAGGGTGGTGCCGAAGGCGCTGGCTGACAGCGGTTTTGAGTTTGCCCACCCGGGGCTCGAGAGTGCGCTACGCCACCAGCTGGGGAAATAGTGGGCCTCAGTCGGAGCGCTCTCTACTGAGAGCCTGTTCGATGAGTCGCTCATGCGGGCCGAGGCGAAGGTCTGCCCGCACCGCATCCTTGATCACTCTATCAGTTCCGACGAGGTAAGAGACCCTCGCGGTGTAGAGCCCGAAGGGGCCGAGGGCTTTCCAGGCGCGCGCTACGAGTCGCTCCGGGTCGACCAGGAGCCTGAAGGGAAGCTCATGGTGCTTGCGGAAGCGGGCGTGCTTCTCGGATTTTTCAGAGTTGATCCCGATGACCTGCAGCCCCGCCTCCTCAATCCGTTCGTAGTTGTCGCGCACTCTGCAGGCCTGGCGTGTGCATACGGAAGTAAAATCCTTTGGGTAGAAGTAGACCAGGACCGGCCCATCAGAGAGCAGATCGGAGAGCCGTACCAGCTCGCCGTTTTCATCGCCAAGCTCGAAATCGGGGGCCTTATCGCCTTTGTTGAGCATGCAATCTCCTAGTGGTTGTATTCGCCGAGCAGCTCTGCGGGATGGGGTTCGAGGTACGCCTGGCAGAGCAGATAATCGATGGAATGCAATTTTACCAGGCGGCGGAAATCATCGAGCACCTCGAACAGGCTGGTTTCCCCAGCGCTGAGCAGCCCGATTTTCTTTTCGAGGGTTGCGTAGTCTGTCTCTCCTGCGGCTTCACGAAGGTAGCCCAGCATATGAGACAATGCGTTTACATGCCGCCCGGTGCCTGCTTGTTCCCTGGAGGCATCCATTGTCAGCTGCCTGTAGGAGGTCTCGACCTCCCCGGGATCTTCCCCGGCGCCCTCCGCCACCAGCCTGCCGAGCTGTGAGTAGAGCTCGGGAGATTGTGCCAGGAGCAGGAGTTTCTGGCGGGTGTGGTGGTCAACGAGATCGGCGATGGTCCACTTCCGATCAAATAGATCTCGTAATCTCCTGCAGGTCAGCACCTGTTGCAGGAACCCCTCTCGTTCTTCAGGGGTTTCCAGGCCGGTTTCTTCAACCATGGGCAGCAGCTTGCAGCGCTCGCTGAGTACGGAGGTAAAGAGGCCGCTTGTATCTTCGGCCCCGTCTACCGGGACGCTCCCGAGTCCGCAGCTCGGTGAGCGCGACTTCAGCACGTAGCCGCAGATTCCTGCCGCGTCGAGCTCTGCGGCCCTCGCCTCGGCGTAGCTCTTCATGGCGGCGGTGAGGTCCGTGCCGCTCTCGATGCCAACGAGGCGTGTTCCGGCTTCTGTTCGAGTCAGCTGGATGGGCTCGCGCGGTACGCCGAGGCCGATGTCCACCTCCGGGCAGACAGGTTTGAGCTCGACGGCCTTTGCCAGTGCTCCAGCGATAAAACTATCGAGCTTGTGCTGCGCGTTGTATCTGACCTCTTCGCCAAGGAGGCAGGAGGAGACACCGACGAGAGCTTTCTGCGTCATGGGGCGTGTCTCCGTCTCATTTACCTCTTGGCACACGATTGACCGTACCGTGCATCTCTGAGCGTAGCATGGTTCCGTCCGCCGCCTTCAGCCTGTAGCGAAAGGAAATATTGGTGGCAGGCCCGAAGTCCGTGATGTCAATCGAGACGGTCCGCTTGTCTGCGAGCACCTTCACAGCGGTGATCGGCAGTTTTGTTTTGCCGCGTTTCTGCCGGCGCGGGGTAGCCTTCGCAATATCGTACCACTGGCCGCTCCAGTGGCCCACCTGGCCGGAGAACTCTGCATCGAGGTCGCAGCCGAAGGTGATGTCGACGCCGCCCGGGCGGGTTTTCCAGCCGGTCGGCATGTGAAGCGGGCGGCCGGTGTAGCGAACCCTGTAGAAGCCGCCATCGCGTACGGCATTGGTGTCGTAGCCACGCAGGCCGCAGAGATAGAGCTGGCCATCGCGGGGATGGAAGCGGCTTCGCATGATGCCGCTCTCAAATCGCAGCGGAAACTTCGCCACCAGCCCCTGCAGCTGACCCTCGACCTCGTCGAGCAGCACCCGGTAGAGGGCGCAGTGCCCGTAGGAGGTGTGGAGCAGGGCGCCCTTCATGGGACCCCAGGAGTCGCTCGTTACCCAGTTCTGTCCGCCGGCGGAGCGGTCAAAATCATGTGGCAGCCAGCAGATCGGATCGACGACCCACTTGTAGCCGTTGGGGGTCATGGTCGGCTCGAAGCCGTAGTAGCCGTCCTTCTTGAGCTCATAGATCGGTGTCTGGGGAATGCCGTTGCCCTCGTTGTCACCGATCGTCATGCGTCCGTCGGGAGCGAGGCTCATGCCGTTGGTCTCGCGGAAGCCGCGCGCGAAGACCTCGAGCTTCGAGCCGTCGGGGGAGACCTTCATCACGCAGCAGTTCTCACCGCGCTGCGACTTGATGTAGTGGCCGGAGCGGCAGTAGTAGAAGTTGCCTTCGGTGTCGGTGTGAAGGTCCATGACGAACTCGTGGCGCTGCAGGGTGAGGCCGGCATCGTTGTTGAAGTTCTCGTAGTAGTCAGCCTCGCCGTCGCCGTTGAGATCATGCAGGCGGGTGAGCTGGTCGCGCCCGACGGTATAGACCTTGCCCTTGACGACCCGGATGCCCAGCGGCATCTGCAGCCCGGTGGCGTAGCGCCTCCAGCGCAGCCCCTCGAGCTTGCCGTCAATCCCGGAGACGATCCAGACATCTCCATCCCAGGTGGTGAGTGCGGCACGGCCATCGGCAAAGAAGTCCACCGCGGAGAAGCGCAGCCATGAGCCCCAGGGGTTGTTGTCCGGGGCGGTGAGGGTGTCGATGGAGTAGGCGTCGTTGTCCTCGCCCCGCTTGCCGAGGGTGGTGAGCACCTTGTTCCAGCGTGGGGGACCGCCGCTGGTAAGAGTTTCGAGGTCGAGAATCTTTTTTTCCGCCGGCACAGTGTTCCCGCCGCGAGCGAGTGTCACCCGGAAGCTCATGCGGCCGGCCCGGGCGGGGATGGTGAGGAACAGGAGCCCGTTCTTCTTTTCCACTTTTGCGCCCCCGGTCACAAAGGTCCGGAGAACGCCACCCTTGTC
The DNA here is from genome assembly GCA_046582735.1 of Planctomycetota bacterium. GTDB lineage: Bacteria > Planctomycetota > UBA8108 > UBA8108 > UBA8108 > UBA8108. The sequence goes on along the minus strand of JAYGDV010000546.1, from coordinate 486 downwards.
CGGGGCATCCGTCTCCTCGCTCAGCAGAACCGACAGGTTGTTCTTCGAGGGGCCGAGAGTGAAGTCTCGCGTGAAGAAGGCGGTGCCGTCGAGGAGAGCGGCGCCGGGCATCTCGAGCACCTCGCAGTCGCCGACGGTATAGCTCACGATGACTCGGCGCCCATGCAGGTAGACGCCGCGGTATTTCGCGATCTTTCGCGGCAGGGGACCCTCGCGCGGGTCGCGTGGATCATCCCAGGAGCCATCGCTCGACCAGCCGGGCCGCCGGCCTGTTGTGAACTGCATCTTTCCGACCGGGGTGGGTCCCATACTCTTGGTGGCGCCGCCGTAGGAGAGGAAACCACCGCTCCAGGCGCCGGCCACCCGCATCAGCTCGGTGTCGTAGGCGATGTTGAGCTGCCGGGAGGCATCGAGGCTGATCACCCTGGCGCGAAAGACGTAGTTGCGGGTGTCGGCAAACCGGATGGTGTCCTTGAGCTTGCCCTC
>JAYGDV010000513.1:0-1793 GCA_046582735.1 Planctomycetota bacterium | reverse complement strand
TCAGAGAGATGTGGATGCCGAGGCGAGGACGATGTCGAAGGTGCCCAGCTGGTAGGTGCCGCCTTTAACCTTCACCTTCTCAGTCTGGATGATGAGGTTTGAGTTGGCGGCACCCTTGTCGCCGAAGGAGTCGGTCTTGATATGGGGGTCGCCCTTGAAGTAGATCTGGGTGATGAGCTTCTTGTAGCCCGGCGCCTGGACCATGTAGTGGATATGGGAGGGGCGTGACTGGCCGCCTCCGATGCCATAGGCCGCCGGCTTGATGGTTTCGTATTCGTAATAGCCGGTCTCGTCGACTACGAGACGGATCCGGTTCTTGAAATCTTTCCAGGCCGGTGGGTTTTTCGGGTTGTTCATGTCGTACTTGCCGTGGGCATCTGCCTGCCAGACGTCGAGAACCGCGTTGCTGACGGGTTTCTTGGTGTCAAATCCCCAGATCCTGCCGCGGATGACCAGGGGGTCGCCTTCAGCCAGCGGCGCGGTGACCTTGCCCCTGAAGGGAGCTCCAGGTACGTAGAAGGGGCCGAGGATGTCCTTGAAGGATGGCTCCCATTTTCCCGCCGGGGCAACCTGGGGGATCCCCTTCTTGTCGAGGAAGGATTGGTAATCGTGTACGTCAGGAGTTTCGGGTGTGGGTGCGGCCTTTGCGTCGAGGGTGAGGGTTCCGAATGCGCCAGCGGCGAGTCCGCAGAAGCTTCGCTGGATCATCTGCCGGCGGTTGAGGTCAGGCATCGAATGTTCTCCTGGTTTGTTCCTGGGTTCATTCGTCAGCATAAAGGGAAGGCGGCTGATTACCAGCTTCCCGAGTGACATACTCTTTTTACTTCATGATGTGAGGTGAAGGCAAACAATGCCCTCCGGTTCAACAGTGTTCCCCAGCCAGTTTTGTTGGATTCAGGGTAAAAAAAGGAGAGGGAAGTAAAGAGCAGGATGCTTACAATGCTCGCTCGCAGAAGATTATTAACGGGTAGGAGAGCAGCAAAATGAGTGAAAACAATTTCCCCAAGCTTCACAACGCCATGTGGCCCGGGCTCATCGGTAAGGGTGACGATGAAGGACAGGAGCCCCCGATCAGCCTTGAGCACATGCTCGACCTGACCGCCGCCGCTGAGGTGGATGGGCAGAACTTCGAGGGTATCGATTATTTCCTGTTTCTTCCGCACACTGACCCGAGTGCCAGTGACGACGAGCTGAAGGAGATCGCCGATCTGATCGCCGGCAAGGGCTTCGACGTAGGCTCCCTGGTGGCTCCGGTCTGGCCGGAGACGGTAGGGGACTCTGCCATGGGGAATGATGAGCAGCAGGCTAAGTTCCTCGAGGCGGTGAAGATGGCCTGCCGAATCGGAGGTGTGTTCAATGACCATGGAATTCGCAAGGGCGGCGTGATCCGGATCGATTCCGCCGAGTTCGGAGTGGAGAAATGGCGGGAGGATCCAGGGGCCGGCACGGCACGGATTGTCGAGACCTTCAAGGAGGCTGCGAAGATCGCTGCCGACCATGGTGAGCGTCTTGCGGCCGAGGGTGAAATCTGCTGGGCCGGTATGCACAGCTGGAAGACGATGATCAACCTGCTCGAGGAGGTCGGGATGCCCGAGACCCTCGGGTTCCAGGCTGACCTTGCGCATTCCTACACCTTCATGCTGGGCTACAACGCTCCCGAGGATGCCCTGCTCAGCAAGGAGCATTCGGATGAGGAGTTCTGGAGCGCCTACGAGGAAATGACCGACAAGTTGCGGCCCTGGACGATTGATTTTCATGTTGCCCAGAACGATGGCAATGTTCACGGGGCCGGC
>JAYGDV010000373.1:0-13286 GCA_046582735.1 Planctomycetota bacterium | reverse complement strand
ATGAATCTCAATACCTGGGCAACCATGAGCAGCTTGCGCGATTTCTTCGCTGCCTGCAGCATTTTCCGGGCATCAGCCGGGTTGAGGGCGATGGGTTTTTCTACCAGGACAGCCTTACCTGCCTGGAGGCAGCGAATGGCAGCAGCTCCATGCAGGTAGGAGGGAAGGCAGATATCGACGAGGTCGACATTGTCGTCCTCGATGAGGGCATCGAGGGAGGGATGGACCGCGATTCCCTTCATATTCTCTTTTCCCCCGCCCTCGCCGAAATTACCTCCGACGCTGGAGAAATCTCCCCTCGCCTTCTGCGGATCACTGGTTGAGATTGCAACCACCTTACCGCCTCGAAGGCCTCTGGCAGACCGCAGATGGGTCAATCCCATGAATCCGAGGCCGACCAGGCCAATTCCTACTGAGCGCTTCTTCGCCATACTCTCCGACTCCCTGGTTGCTTGTTAAAGACCGATTTGGGAAACGGAAAGTTTGGGCCTGTACGGTAAAAGTTTCAAGTACGCAATCCACGGATAAACCTATCAAAAATGCGGGGTTGCGCAATGGAAGGAGCAGGGCAGGGAGATACTAGGCGAATTCTTGCCCACCATTGGCTTACCTGGGTGGTACAATCGCACTTACATTCAGCCAGCCTGGTTTGAGGCTGGTGGCGAGCCTGGGGTGGGGCTTCTGAAATACCCGTCTTGTCGACTTATTCCCTGTACATGCAAATGTCCGGGGCGTCTGCAGCTGCCAAGACATAAACACTTTATATATAAAACATTAGGAAAATGGATACAGCCTTTAGCGAGGATTGATTGCTGTATCCGGCCGTCTCAATTTTCCTGTATTTGAATGATCCGGGTTCTGCCAGTCAGGGCAGACAAGACCGGCAGGTGCGGCGAGCAACCGCAGCAGCCGGGTTGGCTATCTGTTGTTCCAGGAGGAATTGAAGAACCACAAATCAACCGTACTGATTTGAGTTCTCCTCCCGGGCAAATGAAAGATTTTGAATTTCGAGTTAAGGATTAACGAGGAGAGAGAAATGTACTTTACCGAAAAGCAGCTTCGAATCATGGAGTTCATCCAGCAGTTTCGCGAGGAGCGTGGAATCTCACCGACCCTGGATGAAATTGCCTCTAATTTTGGAGTCACCAAGATCACGGTTTACGAGCATGTGAACCAGCTTGAGCGCAAGGGCGCCCTGAAGCGTGAGAAGTTCCGCGCCCGCTCGATCGAATTGCTCGCTCCGGTCGAGGAGCGCAAGGCTCGTTATTCGATGCCGTTGATGGGTAACTTCCGTGAGGGTTTGCCGATCGAGGCGACCGAGGAGAGAGAAGATCTCAATATCTCAGAGATGCTCCCTTATGGCCGGAACTTCTTTGCCCTGAGAGTGTGTGGCAATGAGTTGGCCAACGATCATCTCACAGATGGCGACCTGATTATCGCTGAGAAACGCGAAATGGTAGATGACGGAGATGTCGTGGTCGCCGTGCTCAATGGCGGCAAGGCCTGCCTGAAGAAATTCTTCCGGGAAGAGGGCCAGATACGACTTCAGTCACCCAATGGCAGCCTGGACAGCGAGATTGTATCCCATGCTGACATCAGGGGCGTTGTGGTAGGTATTCTTCGCCGCTTCGATGAAGGTAGCTGAGGCTTTCATGTGGGCGGTGTTTTACCGCCCGCCTTCAGGGCGTCGATGAAAAAACCGTACGCAGGAGACCGACCAGGTCTTTGGGCAGTACGGTTTTTTCTGCTCCAAGGCTTACCGAGAGGAGCTCTTCGCCGAGGTTGCCGGGGGGGCAGGTAGGGCTTCGGCCTCCACCGTGGGCGGCGATCCGTGCAAAAAACGGCACCTCGGGATTTTCTTTAGGGTGTACCCCGACCATGTGCAGGATGAAGCCATCCTGTTGATGGCAGGCAGCCACCAGGCTTTCGATGGCGGAAAGGCTGGAGTATTTTGCCGGCGCATCACCAATGACCAGGATGTGCCTGGCGGCTGAAGGGCGCCAGGCGAAGCGTCCCAACTCCAGGCTGCCCCGGATAGCGGAATCGATGCCTTCGGGCACATCGCCTCCACCGATGGCTTTGAGCTCCAGTATGGGGCGGAGAAGGTCATCAGCCGGCTTTTCAGACAGGGGATGAGAGGTGATGACCTTGTCCTTATAGGTCAGCAGCCCGACACGCAGGTTCACTGCACTCCATTGAAGGGCAGGCAGGAGCCAGGCGCAGGCTTTTTTCAGGTCTTCCAGCCCGGCCTCCATGCTTCGGGTGGTATCTACTGCCAGCACCAGGTCGAGCCCTCGGCGGTCAAGTCCAGTAAGCAATTCTGAGAAGGTTTCCAGATCCGGCCAGCCGGGTTTGGAGCCTTCAGCAAGAGTGATCGCCGTACTCCAACTGTCCTCGAAGGCGATGTCGGCCCGGACCTTCCCTTTCCCTGTTGCCTGGAAGCGTTCAAGAAGCTCCTGTCCACGCGGGTGGTCCAGCATGTTTACTCCACTGGCATTGAGGATGGTGCGAATCCTGTTGGACTCCGTAACCAGGGGCGGTGGCTGGCTCAGCAGCAACCGGATGGCGTGATCCTGTATCCGGGGGTCCGGGTCGAGAAGGTGGGATGCGGTGAGAATCGGCAGAGTGGCGCTCCTTGAGAGGAAGAGCAACCGGGCAAGGGCAGGAGCTTCGAATACAGCCCTGGGCTCTATACCCACCCGTTTTTTCAGCCGAACGTTTTCTTTCTCCTCGTTGTCTGATTTGAACCGGTCTGCTATGGCACGGAAGAATTCTTTCCAGAGCTCTTCTTCTTCGAGGGGTTTTCCCAATGGCATTTCATCAAACTGCCGTGCGCCTGGCGTCGGGGGGGCCTGGGCGATAACGGAAGGTTCTTCCGGAGGATCGGTCTGATCTTTTGTCGCGACCTTCCCAGGTGGTTCTGCAGAGGCGATCATTTCCTTCTGCGGGGGGGCGGCAACACCTTTGCCCGCCAGCGTTTTCGGGACAGGTACCTCTGAAGCGGGTGGTTGTTGTTTCAATACGCCGGCCGGATCTCCAGGTGGCCCGGCAGAGGCAGCTGCCGTGGCGAAGGGGGCTTCGTTGACAGCCGGCTGCTGGTTTGCCAGCTTTTCTGCGAGGTTCGATTCCACCTCGTTAAGGCGGGTGTAGAGATAGATGATGACCACGATGTTGACCAGCAAACCGACGATTCCCAGGCCGGCGGCGATATAGGTCCATTCACTATGGCGCACCTGGAGTTGTTGGCCGCATCGACAGCGGATCTGACGGGGCATCCGTTACCTCGAAAAAGTCAGGAGAGATATTATCACTACTATGACATTCTATCCTGAAGGCCCGTTCAATCCAGTTGGATTGGTATTGGAATCGGTTCACCAGGGAGTTACCGGTCGATAGGCCCTGTACTGGAAAAGAGAGCCATCCTGCCCTGTTAATGCGCCTGAGTACAGATAGACACTAATATTCAAATCCGCTTGATAATCCATGATGTCAGTGATACTTTTGTTTGAGTTCTTCATTCAGCACCAGCTACTTTATTGAGGTGCTCAGAGGGATTTAGATAAGCGTCCAGGCAGTGTAATTCGCTCTGGAATAGACTTTTAAGTGAATCATTAAACGGGGGAAGCTGGTGGGGTTATCCCGTTTACTCCGGTTTATTGCACTGATTTGGGCATCTTTGATTGTGAATTAGCGACTGTATCGCTGAATATTGGTTTTTGGTCAGTTAGCGGGGGGGGACTCTGGCCGATAGATTCAGTATTCAGCTAAAAAATGAAATGAAGTAAATGCGTCTTAACTGCCTCAGGCTTGGGGTTAAGACGGGAAATTAGGAGGTTGTAGGAATGTTGGTATCTCGTGACACCATGCGCACCTTCGGGTGGATCCTGGCCCTGACCTTGTCGATGGCGGGGTGCCAGTCCGCTCCCGAGCAGATCACCTCAAAGAGTATTTCGGATGATTTCGGCGAGGTCTTGCCGAACCAGGAAGAAATAACTGTTGAGAGTGTTCAGAACAAAGAGATGCTTCACCAGCGCACGCAGTTTGAACTCCGCCTGGGGCCGGCCTTTGCTTTTGACCTCGCTGATCCCGGCAGGAATCCCTATACCGATTCCGTTATCCAGGGTGGTGCTAAGCTCCAGATTGAGAGGGCAAAAAACATCTACTGGGGACTTTCCTTCGACTGGACTGATGCGCTCACGGTAGCTGATCCGTCCATCGGCGCAATGGTCGTAGAGGATGAGATCTTTGCGGTTAAGGGTTATGACCGCCTTTCCGTCCTCGGAACCGTGGACTGGGACATTCCTGTCAGCGAGGATCCCGATGGCCTGCTTCTGCGCCTGGGAGTGGGAATCGGAATGTGCGTCATCGATTTCACTAAATCCGATGAGTGGCTAGCGGAGGATGGAAAGATTGAGGATATTTACCAGATCATGTTCCGTCCCTCGATTGGTTTGCGCTATCCCGTGTCTGAGCACCTTCTTATCTTCAGTGAACTTTCCTACGACATAGTTCCTGAGAGGAAGATGGGGACCTCCACAAACGCAAACATAGGTGGGCCTCGGGCAGTCTTTTCTGCCGGGACGGTCATCTTCGGCGTTTCCTGCCAGTGGTAATGGGAGGCTTCGGCCTCTCTGTCATGCGCTGCTGTTGAATCAACAGGTCGAAGTTTTCGCGTCCGGAGCGGAGTCTTTCCCTTTGTCTCTCGGCAGGGATTCTGTGTTAGGATAGTGGGCCTTGAATCAATGCCCCTCATGGACCTCAGGGAATGTCTGTCGGGGCGAGTCCTAAAGGAGCGCTAAGGCCTAATGCAGAAGGAAACTTCAAACCTCGAGAGTAGTGTCAGGGAAAGGCGGCGCAATCTTCGCCGCAGGGATGCCCTGGAGATCCTGCTGAAGGCGCGGGATGGACTGATTGCCGAGATGGCCGAAGAAATCCGTCTGCGCAAGGATGCCCTGGTGGACTCTACCGGCGAACAGAATGTGCTGGGTTTTGAGTTCCAGGAGATCGAGGATCGCTATACAGCCCGGCTCCAGGCCCTCAATTCGATCCTTGAAAACCTCGAATACAGGCGGCCACGGCTTGCCCACAGGATCGAGACCCTGTCCTCCACCAGCGAAAACCTGAAGAAGGATCTCAACGAGCTGGTCAGCCGCTTTGACCAGTGGGACCTGGTCGATGTGACGGTTACGCAGTTGTCTGATTCCAGCCTGCTGGCGGTGATTTCCTTTACCGCTGACGATTACGGCGAATAATCCGGACGGTCTGCAGAGAGGTACCTCGGCGGTCAGTACCTTCCCAACAGGCGTTCTTTTGCCGGCAGGATCTCGAGGCAGGTGGTCCACCAGCCCGATTCGATGGTTTCGGCAAACTCTTGCGGCAGCCCTTCCGCCCGCATCTCGAGGGCGAGGGTTTCCGCGTCGTAGCTGACCGGGATGAACTCCGCAATGATACGGCCTTCTTCTTCACCCAGTACGGTGTACCAGGTTTCCCGGGAACCATCGTTTTCCGGTCGTCCGAGGGCGCCTGTATTGATGAAGAGTTTTCCCGAGGGCAGCCGCCGCTGCCATTTGAGCCCCGTATGGGTAACGGCGATCACATCGGCTGCGTAATCCGCGCAAAGTTTTTCGAGGAAATGGGTCGGGGTGGTTGAACTCCAGAGGAACTCGTTCTGGCGCCGGGGTGAGCCATGGCACAGCAGCACTCGCCGCCCGGCGAGCTCGAAGCGGATTTCTCCCGGCAGGCTTCGAAGCCATTCCCGGTTTTCTTCCGAGGTGTTCCGGTAGGTGTACTGGTAGCTCAGCCTGGCGAAGTGGTTGTCCCGGGGATCGGTATAGCCGCACTGGCAGTCCGGGAGATCCCTTGCGAGGGAGTCATCATAATTGCCGGCCAGGGTTTTTACCCCGTGGTCTTTCAGCAGTGGATAGACCTTGTCCGGATTGGGGCCGAAGGCCCCGAGATCTCCCAGGCAGTAGATCTCGGTGATGTTCCGGGCTGCGATGTCGGCAAGGGCCGCCTCGAGAGCCAGGTGGTTGGCATAGATTCCGCCGAAGAGAGCCAATTTTTCAGGAGCAGTTCTGTTCATCTCATTCCACCCCCCAGCCGCCAATATTGGAGCAGATGGCTCCATGTACATAGCAGGTATAGCAGGCTCCCTGGTCCAGGCGATAGGGCCCGGAGGCTCCCTCCAGGCTGTCGCCAAGGTGTGCACCGGGAGCTTCGATCAGGAGTGGGCATACAGCAACCCCCCGGTCCGTCACTGTTCTGCTCCTGCTGCACAGCAGCTGGCTGCTGTCGTACCCTTCCATCATCTCCTCGCTGATCCTCTCCGCCTGCGAATAGGGCCTGCTGCGCTCAGCCTCCATGCCAAGGTGCAGGGTCGGCAGGATCTTGATTCTCGGACGCTGGTAGCCGGCCTCTTTCAGGGTGGTTACGAAGGTTTCGAAAACCGTGGTGTTTTCCTCTTCAGGCCAGGTCTGGGCCATGGTGATAATCGGCAGGAAGCCGGCCTCGACCAGCATTTTCACGCCCTCGAGGGCTTTTTCAAATGTGCCTTCACCCCGGATGGGATCATTGGTCCGGGGGTTGTAGCCGTCAATGCTGACACGCATCTCGAGGCTGAAGAGGCTTTCCTCGGAAATAGCCCGCAATGCCTTTATCGAGGAAGGGGTAAAAACCGTTCCGTTGGTGAGGACCGTTGCCGGGCCGATCGCCAGGGTCTCCTCGAGAACCGGGAGCATATCACGGTTGAGAAAAGGTTCTCCACCGGTGAAATAGTATTCTTTTACCCCGAGTGCCTGCGACTCACGCAGGTAACGCCGGACAGTTTCGAGGTCGATGAAGCCGAAGTTGTCATTGCCCGGATGGCAGCTGATGAAGCAGTGGTTGCAGGAGAGATTGCAGAGGGTCCCGCCCACCTGGAACCACAGTTCATCGAGGCTTTCCAGTTCCTGCAGCGGCGCGTTCTGGCAGGAACTCTTCTCAGCGCTATTCATGGGCTGCAAGCTCCGCGTAAAGGTCAAGGCTGTCGTCTTCCTCGACCAGCCTGAAGATATCTCTCACCTGGCCGATCCCTGTCTGCAGCAGGAAATCGCTGCGGCGGCCGTAGCTTTTATGCCCGGCAATGTAATAGCCGGGTTCCGGGTTTGAAAGGGTGTCTCCCGGGAGCTCCAGGGCGGCCAGGCAATCACCATTGGGATCTCCACCAAGCAGGGCGGCCGCGAGCTTCATCGGTCCCTCGGTTGCATAGCAGAGGTGGACCTGGAGCTCACGGTGGTAGCTGTTGTCCGGCTTGTAACCGGTCATGGCAATGATCCGGTCGACCACCACCGTTGTGCTGTCTTGTGCTGCAGGGCCACCCAGCTCAACCTGGATTCTGCCACCCTCCTGCCGGAGGCTTGTGATGACGACCCCGCCAAGGACTTCACAGCCAGGGGGGGGGGACGAGCAGAGGCGGTTGGCCGCACGCGAGAGGCGGTCTCTTTGTGGCAGGGGATCGTTTTCAATGACCGGCAGCGGTTCTGTGCGGGAGTCTTTCCGTGCCCAGATCAGCCGGGTTCCGGGGTCTTCTTCAAGCAGCAGGGTGAAGGCGTCGAGCACGGTGGCGGCAGAGTAGCCGGCACCTGCCAGGAGGGTGGTTCCGCCGGTATAGAACTCCCTGTCAGCCCCGAGGACATCGGGAATATGGTAGTTGATCAGGTCACCGAGCTCCTCTTCACCCGGGGCCGGGATTCCTCCAGCTCCGAGACTCGCAGGATTGCGGTAGACCCCGGTAGCATCGATCACCACATCAGCCGATTCCGTTTTCCGGGTACCGTTTCCCGTCTCCAGCAGGAGACGGAAGCGCGCTTCGCCGCGTTCATGGCCGCCGATCGCCTCGGTTTTGAGCAGGCCGGCCCTGGCGATGCCCAGGAGTTCGCAGCCCGTCCTGACACGGTTACCGAGGGCGGCTGCCAGGGGCTCGATGTAGCCGCGGCAGTATTCTCCGGCACCGGGACAGGCATCCCTGTCGGGGATGCCGAGCCCGAGTTTTTCGAGGGTAGCGAGCCCCAGCGCAGAGGTGTTGAGAGCCCAGGGGGAAAACAGCTCCAGGAATCCCCACCGCCTGATGTTCGCACCGGGCTCAAGGCGTTCGTAAACGACCGGGCGATGACCCAGCGCTGCACAGTAGAGTGCAGCCTCCAGGCCGATGGGGCCAGCGCCGACAATCGCGATATCTTTTGGCCGGGCCTGGGTTCGCAGTTCCAGGATCATTATTCCGGCAGGACCTGGCGGTAGGCTGCTCCTGATGCCCCCGGGTCAACCCCTGCGACGATCTCAAGCGGATCCCAGGTAGCGATCTCTGCGGCGTAGACCCGTCCGACGACCCCGAAAGGATTCGGGCTTTGGATGATCTCCCAGCCGCTTTCAGTAAGGGCGTTGGTCACCCTGGGGGGGAAGCGGGATTCGAGCAGCAGGAGGTTCTCTGCATAGGCATCGAAGCGCGGATGAACGACCGCCTCGGCAACATTCATGCCGTAGACTGTCACATTGGCGATTACCTGTGCGATACCGGCTGTGATGCGAGCCGCGCCGGGAGATCCGAGAACGAGCTTCGGTTTCCCGTCCTGCAGCACGATGGTTTCGGCAACAGCGGTACTCCGGGCTTTTCCCGCTGCAATGGAATTCGCCGATCCCGGCCGTGGGTCAAAGGCGCTCATGCAGTTGTTGAAGAGGATTCCGAGCCCGGGAGAGAAAACTCCCGAGTTGTAACCCAGTGAATGGGAGAAGGAGATGGAGTTGCCATCCCCATCGACGATTGTCAGCTGCGTGGTGTCGGGGCAATCCGCTCCGCTGTGGGCGGAATCCCGGGTGGCCAGGGCGTCGAGGTATTCTTTCTCCAGGAAGGTCTCATCGGCAGGTGTACCAAACTCGGTATCTCCCTGGTTTGAGAGCCGGTCATTCCAGACCCGCTTGAGAATCTCGGAGAGCCGGGCGATGTACTCAGGGCTGTTGTGCGCGGGCGGGGAGTGGCTGAGCTGGCGTCCCAGGAGGGCAAGCGTCTGCAGGAGAGCAACACCTCCGCCTGGAAGGGGCGTGGTGAGGATGTCGCAACCCTGGAATTTTCCCTGCAGTGGTTCGCGTACGGCAGGCTTGTAGCCCTGGAGGTCCTCATGGGTCACGAGTGCACCGTTAGCCTCCCAGTCTGCAGCAATCTCCCGGCTGAGCTCTCCCTGGTAAAAACTGTCGGCGCCCTCTGTTGCCAGGCGCCTGTAGGTTTCAGCCAGGCTGGGCTGGCGGAAAATTTCTCCGGCATTGTAGATCTCCCCGTCCTCCTTGAAGCAGATCTCCCTGCCCGCCTCGGTAAATCCAAGCCGGTCACGGGTGGAGACCCTGCCGAAGAGACCCGGACGAATCCAGAAATTCGCCAGCTCCGGGGTGACCCTGAATCCATCTTCGGCGTAGGGGATCGCGCGCTCGATGAGCCCGGCCCAGGGCAGTGTGCCAAAGCGCTGGTGGATTTCCGCGACCCCGGCGACCATGCCCGGAACGGTCATCGCCTGGTAGCCGACATCGTTGACCTTGTCCTTCACCAGGTAGCCGAAGCCGTCGGGTGTTTCACCTTCGAAGATACCCGCCCACACATCCGGCTTTGCCAGGCTGCCCACCCGCCCGTGAAAATCCACGCAGAGGCCCTGGCCCGTTCCGGCTGGGTCATTGAAAAAGAGGGTAGCGCAGCCGAACCCGCCGATTCCGCAGCGGTGGGGGTCTACCACCCCCTGGACAAACGCCGCGGTGACCAGCGCATCGGCCGCGTTACCCCCGTCAGTGAGCACACGGGCACCCTCGAAGGCCGCCTCCGCCTGCGGGGCGGCCACGAGGCCCCGACCTGGTTGGTTTCCTTCAGCTTTCATGCTGGCTGATTATACGCACCAGGTCGGGCGATGGTACTTGCTAGTTTTTGAAGAGTGTCGTGCTTTCTGCGTAAAGGCCCTTCTCACGCCAGTTCGAATAGCTGGAGCTGGTTCCCATCAGGTTCAGTAAGCTGCCGAGGATTCTCATTGCCTCAGGCGGAAGGGCATCTCCGGCAGGAGAGAACTGCAGGGCCTGCTCGATCGTTTCTATATAACCGGAAGCTACCGATGCGCTCTGGAAGCCAATAGCGGTAACCTTGGCGGGAAGTTTACTCACGGCTTTCTTGAACTCTTCGTTCTGTGCCAGGCCGGGGGAATCCTTGCCGATCCTGCGGATCACCTTCTGGACGTTTTCTCCCTCGCTGCTGAAGATGACCATCTTGTCGGTGATACAGACACCCGGAGCGGGGCCAGAGAAACCATCACCTATGATGAATACATCACGGTCCATGTACTTCGTGGGCTCGAAGGCGCCGCCGGAGAGCTCGATGACCTTATCGACGAGCTTTTTCCAGGGGGCATCGTTGGACAGTTCGAGGACGACGGTGGTATCGCCGAGGGGATTTTCGATCCCGGGGGCATCGCCCGATCCGAACGTATGGACGCGGTTTCCAATGCTGCTGAGAAGATCGGAGATCTTGAAGCCCATCATCTCCTCGAACATTTCACGCGGATTGGCTTCCTGCCCCTGTAGCGCCATGAAGGATTGCGCCAGGGTGAGCAGCTTGTTAATCGACTCGTTGATGGCCTTTGCATTGAGTCCCGTCACAGTGTAAGTGCGTGTGTCGGCAGATACGATCGAAGGAGGCGCTGCGGCAAAGGGCTTGCTCTTGAACCAGCCCAGGATGCCATCGGAGGCCCCGTTGTTGTGAACGAAGGTCCGGGAGCGCAAGCCCTTTTCTTCGAGGGCAAACGCGGTACCGAAGTTATTGAGGGATTTCCCGAAGAGGACGTCCTCGATGGTCTGCCAGAGGAACACAAAGGGGTTGCCCTCCATTGCGCCGTTGACGGCCTTGAGAACAGGCTTCATGTTCATGAAGAAGCTGAGGTGGTTCCCCTTGCCGAGTCGCGCGGCGGTCTCCTTGTAGCCGGGGTCGCTCAGCAGCGAGCCTTCGGGGTTTTCCTCGCCGAGCTTGACGATGGTCTGCTCGAGGAATTTTCTGCTGACGGTGAGAAAGAACTTCGAGCCTTTCTCGCCGAAGTAGATGTGCTTGGGGCCATCCTCAGCCTCATCAGGAGGGCTCAGGGTGGTGATCTTACCGCCGTGAAAATTCTCTGTCTTGACTCCGGCTCCTTCACGTACGGCTACTGCCATGAGAGCGTAGAGGTTCTTTTTGAATTCCTTGACTCCGCCCTGGGCGTCGACGCCCAGGAGGATCGGCAGTGACTCACTGTCGATCTCGGGTTCTTCCATGTTGAGCAGGGCCTCGCCGAGATCGCGTATGGTCTTCGAGACGTCACCGATGGCGAAAATAGCTTCACCCTTGACCGCCTTGAGCATCTCGAACGGATCGACCTGTGTCTCCGCGATAATGTCCTGGCGGACATCCTCGAGTCCCTGTTCAGCCTGGTCAAGCAGCTCGGTGAACTCCTGCTTGTCTTTGAGCTTGTAGATCGGGGAGTTCTTGAAGTCCCTCACGAGGCTGGACACGCTGGGAGCGTGCAGCACAAGCGTCGAATTGGCCGGCAGGGCCTTGAGGATGGACGGACCTACAACCACGGTCTGACTGTCCTGGGCTGTTATCCAGGCGCTCAGTCCGACAATCGCAACGATGACTGGGAGTAAAAAACGTTTCAGCATTTTCTTTGTTCCTTTCGTATTGAAAATTACGCTGATGATTCCATCAGGGTTCCGCAGCTCCATGCTCCGGGAGCCCTGTATCTTTTATTTCTTCTTTTTAACGGCCTGTGATTTCGGCGGAGGCTTCAGATACCGAAAACCCGTGTTGGGGTTGTCCTTATCAAAGGCGAAGGCCTCCCTGTTTCTGAGAAAATCCTTTACGTAGTGAATCGGGATGGCGAAACCAAGAGATTCGCCGCCCATGATTTTTGAGCTGGTGACTCCGATGACCTCTCCACGGATGTTGAAGAGCGGGCCACCACTGTTGCCGGGGTTGATGGCTGCCGTGGTCTGGATCGACAGCTTGCCTCCGAGAGCCCGGCTGCGGTTGCTGACGATTCCGTCGGACACGGTACGGTCAAGGCCGAGCGGATTACCGATGGCGAAGACAGGGTCACCGAGCTTAACCCGGCTGTAGTCGCCGAGGTAGGTTTCGCGCAGGGGTATCTTTTCGGGATTCTCGATCTTCAGCAGGGCCAGGTCGAAGAATGGATTGAAGGCAACGATCCGGATATCGCTGAGCTTCTCTTTACGCAGCCCCTTCTTCTCCTTGACGTAGATCATCAGGGAGATGTCACGCTCCTGCTCGATGACGTGGTAGTTGGTGACCACGTAGCCTTCCTTGCGGTTGATGATGAAGCCTGAGCCTGACTTGCTGAGGCAGAGCACCTGCACAACCCCTTCCGCCACGTCCCTTGCCTTTTCCTCGATGGTTCCGGCGTTGAGCCGCGAGGTGAAGAAGATCGAGTCAGCCTTACGGGCAGACTTGGCTCCCCCCGGATCCTTGCTTTCGACCACAGTGGTGATGAGATCAATCGAGGCACGGGGGATGCGCAGGATCGTGTAGCCGACATCGAGGAAGATATCGACGTCTGTTTTCTTGATGATCTGCCCCTGGAGTGTATTTCCGCCTCTCAGCACGACCTTTTCCCAGGCGGCCTTCGATGCGTCATCCGCCTGCGCCTGCCCAATGGCAAGGGCTGGGATCAGCAGGAAGGCAGCCAGCAGTTTTTTCAGTCTCATTTTCGGCAGCCTTTCAATAAACCCCACCCTGCAGGTAAAGGATGATTCTGTTGTGGATCAGCAGCAGCAGGTCCGCTGCCTTGTCTCCGTCAATATCTTCAATCAGCATCTGGCTCGGCCCGAGGTTGGTGCTCCTGCGCGAATAGGATTTCTCCTCGAAGACACCGAAGCTGAAGGCCTGCTCCAGTGATTTTCCTGTTTCCCGTTCCGTCTTCTTTCCCTTACCTCCGGAATGGGTGAGGAAGAGAAGATTGTAATGAGGTGCTGTCGAGACGATGACATCGGCCTGCCCGTTGGCATCGAGGTCCCCGATCGTGAGGTCCTGGGGACGGCCGAGCTCCTTGTCTTCGACGGCATAGCTGAATTCTTCGACGAAATCAGGCTGGGATGTTTTTGAATAGAATACGGCTGTCTGGGATTTTCCGTAGATGACAAGATCCTCGCGCTTGTCACCGTCGAGGTCCCGGACATCGAGACGTACGAACTGGAGCTTGGGAAGTTTCACCTGGCCGGCAATCGCATAGGTTCCATCA
>JAYGDV010000360.1:0-9390 GCA_046582735.1 Planctomycetota bacterium | reverse complement strand
GCCATGTCGTTCTCGATGAGGCCTTGCCAGCCGCGGTGAATGCCAATGACCTCGATTCCCGCAGCGAGAGCGGTACGGACCACGGAGCGAATGCAGGGGTTGAGGCCCGGACAGTCTCCTCCACTTGTCAGCAGTGCGATTCTTTTCAAGGGTGAAAACTCAACAGCCGAAATTGTCCAGGGTTGGATCCCTTCCGGCGCTGGGGAAGGGGGCAGGGGGGTTGGTCCCACCGGAAAACAGGAAGCGAAGGATGAAGATCCCGTCGGAGATGTCCAGCTTGCCATCATCGTTGGCATCGGCGGAATCTTGGCAGGGAATAACCCTTGCGCTTCTGAATAGATAATCCAGCAGGAACACCGCGTCTGTCAACTCGATGCTTCCATTGTGGTCGGTATCCGCCCGCAGGAAAGTCACTGCAGGACGGGTTACGACGACTCCATCGAGATCCAGCGGTGTCACGGGAACCCTGTCGGGAAGGGGGATGAAGAGGAGATTGACCACGGGTGATCCCAAGCCGCTGGTGAGGTCGAGGGGGATCCGGGTTCCCTCGGGGAGCTGCGGCGGCAGCGTTGCCAGGATCCTGGCAACAACGGTATCTTCTCCAGGCGCAATCGAGGGAGAGCTGCTGTCAAAGGACATGAGGATCCAGAAGGAGGCAATACCCGATGAGTTGTCGATTTTCGCTACGACGAAATCGGCCTCAGCGGTGGCCAGGCTGAAATTATTGATCGAATCCAGTGCGATCTCTTCGGCAGGGTAGGACAGTGAGAAGGAGAGACCGGCCAGGGCAGTGTCCGTGGTGCAGAGAACATCGATGGGAAACCCGCGGGAGCCGGCGGGAGCCTCGGTATCCGCGATTCGAAGCACCTTCGTCCGGTAGGAGAAGGCATCTTCAAGTGTAGCCTCGCCCTCGTCCTGGGTAACCACGATGTCAACCGGTCCGCCGCCGGAGCGCCGTGGCAGGGTGCCGCGGATCATACCGGAGTCTATCCGGACTGAGTCGCTCACCGGGCTGCCGTCGATCAGGATCCGGGCGGTGGGAGAGAAATCCCTTCCCAGGACGGTGATGGGAATTCCCCCGGTAACCGGCCCCTCCGCAGGTTCGATAGAGATGGGTGAGGGGGGAGGAGCCAGGTAGCGATAGCCGCCAACAAAGATGAACTCTCCGAGCTCTCCGTTGATGCGGATATCAACCTCTCCGGCGTTGCCCGGCGGCGTGTTGTGGATGCGTACCAGGCAGCAACCCTCGATGGTCCATTCCTCCGGTGCGAGCAGCTTGTCTCCTATCCAGAGGGCTGAGTCCTGGTCCCAGGTAAAATTTCTTCCTCGGAGTTCGACCTCGTTTCCTCCCGATGAAGATCCTGAGGTTGGTGCCACTTCAATAATCCGGGTTGCCGTGTTTGCCTCGGTCCGTTTCTGGTAGAGTGCTCCCCCGCCGGCGATGTCGTCTTCATGCAGGGTTCTCATATGTTGTCCCCGGTTGATGGCCGAGGCGAACATCGTCGCTGACCGGTCATCGCTGTGGTTGAGTCCCAGCACATGCCCGAATTCGTGGGTGGCGAGGCCCCGCAGGTCCATGGCGTTGCCGGTAGGGTCGCGGGGTCCGTTCCACTGGTTGGGCCGGCCGTTGGTGGAGGAAAAGAAGACCATGTCAAAGCCGATGATCCGGTCTCTTATTCCGCTGACGATGGTGATGGCAAGGGCATCGCCGACATCCTCGTCTGCCCACGAAACGGTATTGACCCCATCCTGGTCATCGAACCCGATGGTATCCGTTGTTCCGAGGTAGACGAAGCGCAGGTCAAGCTCCGTCTGTTCACGCCAGCAGTCAGCAGAGCAGGTGATGAGGTCCAGCTGCTGCAGGGGAGTGCCGCTGAGCTCCTGGTCGGGGAAGTTCGGATTGACCTTGTAGTTGATTCGCCCGGTGGGCCAGCTCATGCCAAGGGTTTCAAAACCGGCTGAGGGAGAAGCAAGAAGCGCTGCGAACAGGAACACCAACCGCAGGAATGAGCTCGGGATGGGCCGTGGAGGATGATTCATTTCTCCGTCCTTCCCGTTACGGGGTTTTTTCTCCGCCGCAGGATGTCTCCCACCTGCAGCCGGAGGGCTTCAAGGCTGGTGTTTTTCCTGATGGGCAGGTGCTTTCCTCCGCCCACAAAGGTATTTCCCGGGATCTTTGGATCCTGCTGGTAGAGGCTGTATTTTCCCTGGAACCATCCTGTAGTCGACAGGCTGCCGTTAAACTTCCTTGCGAAGACGAGCACTTTTTCTCCGCTTGAGAAGGAAGGCGAGGCGGCGCATTTCTGCCAGGAATCCCCGATCCTGCCGCCGAGATAACGGATGGTGATCTCCCTGATCTTTCCTGTTTTCTCCTGGCGGGTAATTTCCCGGGGTTGGCCGGCGGTATCTTTCCAGGTCTCTGACACCCGGATGCGCACATCGGTAAATATGACCTCGCCAAGCCGGAGGAATTTTCCGCGATGGCAACGGACCTCAACCACCTCTCCGCAGAAGATGTAGCCCGATCGAAGGGCCAGGTTCTCGAGATTGAGTTCGACGACGGCCGCTCTGCCGACAGAACAGAAAGTCGCGAAAACCAGGGATAAAAAGAGAAGGTGTCTATTCATGATCCTGCAGACGGTTGAAGCCTGCCCCCCTGTGTTTGCGGTTCGATTCCCGAGCCTCGAACCCAAAGATGCTTTTGCCTTACTGCTATGATACTTTGCGTTGCCCTAAACGGCAGTAAAAACCGGGAGGAGACTTTCCGGGAGTTTTTTTTATGATCCACAAACCCGAATACTCACAACGTCTCGAAGAGGTAAAGAGCCTTATTGAGAGGTTTCCGGACGTACCCCAGGAGGCGGTCTTCAAGGAAGACCTTCTCCGGCTGGGAGTCAGCTTCTCAGAGGATGCCCTCAGGGTCTGCAGCGGGTTCAAGCCCAAGTCCTATTTCATCTTCAGTTTTGACCTGCGCCCCATCACGGAGATGGACCAGGGGGAGAATCTGAGAGCTCCCGAGGAGCTGGCCCTGGTTGGCGGGCCGCGTGATTTCAGGCGCACCATCGTCAGCGTCCGGATCAACCCGGCTTCCGCCTATTGCGTGGACATCGTCGATGGAAAGCTGTCGCTGCTGGTTGGTTCGGAGGTGATCTGTCAGATCGATCTGCAGGAGACCCCGGAATATTACCTGCGCAACCTGCAGAGCGGCAAAACGATCACCGAGATCGCGCCGACCATCGAATGGGGCTATCTGATCTACCTGACCGTCTACCGCAAGTGCCAGTATTTCGGCTTCAAGGAAGAATGCCAGTTCTGCGACATCAATGAGAATGTCAGGCAGCAGAAAGAGGCAGGGCGTCCCTATGACACGGTCAAGGCGATCGAGGATGTGGTGGAGGCTCTCGAGATCATCAATGATGCGGACGTGGAGGGCAGCACCGGTGCCTATACGATAACCGGGGGCAGCATCACCCGGCATCTGAGGGGGCAGGACGAGGTAGCCTTTTACGAGGCCTATGCCAGGGCGATCAATTCAAGGTTCCCCGGGCGCTGGATATCCAAGATGGTCGTCCAGGCCCTGCCGATCGAAGATGTTTACCGGTTTCGCGATGCGGGGGTCCAGGTCTACCATCCCAACTACGAGGTCTGGGATCCGCGCCTGTTCTCGATCATCTGCCCCGGCAAGGATGATTACGTCGGCCGTGACGAGTGGATGGCAAGGATCGTCGCGGCAGCCGATGTCTTCGGCCCATCCCAGGTGATCCCGAACTTTGTCGCGGGAGTAGAGATGGCGGCTCCGCACGGCTTTGAGAAGGTAGAGGATGCTCTTGCCTCAACCGGCGAGGGGCTCGATTATTTCATGGAGAGGGGGATCACTCCGCGTTTTACCGTATGGTGTCCCGAGCCGCTGAGTGTTCTGGGGCGCGACCAGGGGCCTGCGCCGCTGGAGTATCACGTCGGCCTGCTGAGGCTCTGGCGCGAGACGCTTCTGCGCCACAAGCTGCCGGCCCCGCCCGGCTACGGCCTGCCCGGAATCGGCAATGCCGTCTTCTCGGTAAGCTCCTTCATGGACGCCCTGCCGGGAGACCTGGAGGTCGCCCGGCTTTCCTGTGAATCGAAGGTGACAGCCGGAAGCTGAGGCCGCCCGGGATTTATTCTGCGCCCAGCCCGAACTCGCCCTTGCTCGCTCTCAGGGAGCTGTGCACATGGGCAGCATTGTTCTGGAAGTTGGAGTAGCTGATGATGAAATCGGCGGAATGGACAATGTAGGAGTGGCCCTTGCCGGCCTCCAGGCTGCCCCTCCAGGCGACCTGGATTTTCCCCAGGTTTCCTTTCGCCAGGGAGTTCTCAATTCCTTTTCGCAGGCCTTTTTCCATGTTGCGGGTGTGCGCGAGAACCAGGCTGGTGAGTGTTTTTACCTGCTCCGCGTTCATCCCGGCGGCAGCCAGGCCGGTGGGAAGCTCTGCATTGTAGCTTGCCGCCTGGGTGTCCTTGACCTCCTCCGGCTTGCCCTTGCCGAGGGCTGCTTTCAGCTGGGAATCATCAAGGCTCTTCATGAGCTTGCGTCCGAGATCCTCGACGTTTCCAAGGACCCGGAGTCCCTTCCTGGGGCCATCCTTGACCTTGCCGGGGTTGGCGCCGAAAAACAGGGGGGTTGCGGCCAGGATTGATTTTCCATGCAGGGTGAAATTGACACAGAGGTGATGGCCTTCAAAACGCCATCCCCATTTGTCCTTGCCCCCGGGGGCTCCGAAGACGCTGAGGTAATAGTGCTCCGGGTCGCGGCTGAACCGCCTGTTGGGACCTTCGATGGCTCTCAGGATTCCTTCGAGCGAGCGTACGTCCTCGGTGGTCTTCAATCCTGTTTCTCCCAGGGAGGCAAGCAGGAGCCCTCGAACCAGCTTCTTCTGCGCATCGTCCATCTCGCTCAGGGGCAGGCCCTTTCTCGGCCTGGGGATAAAGTGCCAGTCGATGCGTTCCTTGTCATCGAAAGAGAAGGATGCTTTCTCCACCTGGCTCTTCGACAGCTTTGCGAGCACGCCCTTGACGGCTCCTGTGATGGCATCTGCTGCAGCAGCCTCGGGAGAAACCGCCGTGACTGAAGCGAATCGCTCATCGAGCAGGGGACTTGTAATCCAGAGAGCCAGCAGGAGGAGGCCGCTTGCTGCAAAGACGATCTTGTTCATCTCGAATACCTTTCGACAGGATTATTTCAGATTCAGTAGTTCAGTGAATGCGCCAGTATACAGACCTGGAGCCGTTCGGGCCAGAGTAGAGGGCCGGTCTCAGCCAATTCTGAACCGTTCAATCAGATCTTCAAGCTTCGCGGCATTTGAACTGGCTGTGACGGCTCCCTTCTGCTGGACGCAGAGGGTTCCCATTTCACAGCCGAGCCTTGCGCATTCAACCGGGTCGAGTTCCTTGAGCCAGCCGGCAAGGAAGGCCCCGGCGAAATTGTCGCCGGCGCCGCAGGTGTCGATGGCGCTGACTCCAGCAGCGGGGATGTCCTCCCGGTTTCCGTCCCAGGAAACGACTGCTCCTTTGGCGCCACGCTTGATGACGGCCAGGGAGACACCGCTGTCGTGAAGACTGGCAAGCATGTCATCGATCGTGTCCTCGCCGGTGATGGCCCGAGCCTCGAGTTCGTTGGGAAAGACCATGTCTGCAATCTCAAGAAGCGGGCCATGTGTATCGCGGCATTCAACTTTCTGCAATCCGTCCGGAGGGACAAAGAAATCAAGGCTGAGTTGCACACCTGTTTTTTTCAGGCTGTGCGCGGTATCGAGGCAGGGGGCTCCCCAGAAGGACCCGAGGATCTCGGGAGCCGCCATGTGAAATACCCTGCAGGGGGTTTCGATGGCTGCCGGTGGAATCTCCCAGGCGTCGTTGCTGCCGCCGTGGTGGACGAAGCTTCTCTCTCCATCTGCATCGTTGAGGACCAGGGTGACCGGCGCCCCGGTACCTTCCCTCGACTCGAGCAGGGACAGGTCGATGCCCTCGGATTCGAGAGCCTGGCGCAGGTGCCGGCCGAACAGGTCATCTCCCAGTACTCCCGCCAGCGCGGTGGAGGCGCCCAGGCGCGCAGCCGTCACGGCGGTATTGGCTCCATTGCCGCCGATCTCGACACGAAGCTGCGGGATTCTTTCGATTCCCCCCGGCGGGGGAGCCTGGTGGGCCGGGATGTAGATGTCAGCGCAGCAGTTGCCAATGATGATCAGGTCGGGCATCAGTGGGTCTTTTTCTCTGTCTCGTCGATGGCCGCCAGCACAGCATCTGCGAATTTCCTGCGCACCTCGGCGATCCTGCCGTTTTTGCGGGTTGGATGAACCCTGTTGCTCAGGAGGATGATGTAGAGGTCCCGTTGCGGGTCTATCCAGATTGATGTCCCCGTGAAGCCTGTATGGCCGAAAGAGGTCCTGCTGGCGAGTTTTCCCGCTGAGCTCTCTTCTGAGGGGGTATCCCAGCCAAGTGCCCTGCTCGAGCCCTTCGGAGAATCCTGGCAGCGAACGAAGCCCTCGATGGTTTTCTGCCTGAACTTCCTGCTATTCCCCTTGAGGGCCAGCAGGAGCTCACGGGCCAGCAGCGACAGGTCGCTGGTGGTGGAGAAAAGCCCTGCATGTCCGGTGATTCCTCCTGCTGCGCGGGCATTTTCGTCGTGCACTTTACCGTGGATGTAGCTGCCCTTTTCTTCGTCGAATTCTGTCGGGGGGATTCGCTTCTTCAGGGTGGAGGAGGGATTGCGGCGGGTTTCTTTCATACCGAGGGGGCCGAAGACCAGCTCTTTCTCCAACCTGGCGAGGGGCTTTCCGCCCGCCCGGGAGGCAATTTCCCCCAGGAGTATGAAGCCGAGGTCGCTGTAGCGGTACTTGCTGCCCGGTTCAGTTTTCAGCGTGGTCGGCAGGATGGCATTGAGCAGCTTGCGGTAGCTGTTACAGGTGCGGTACAGCGGTTTCCACCCCGGCAGGCCGGAGGTGTGCAGGAGGAGGTGCCTGACGGTCACCTTGTTTCTGCGGGCCAGTATCTTTTTGTCCAGGGAGGCCGGGGCGAAGCCCGGCAGCCGGATGGAGACCTTGTCCTCAAGCGACAGCTTACCTTTTTGCACGAGGGCGGTAATGACGGAGGTCGTTCCGACGACCTTGGTCAGGGAGGCCAGGTCGTAGAGCGTCCGGCCTCCGGGTCTTGAGACGGTCGACAGCGACAGTTTTTTCGCAGTCTTGTCGTCCTTTGCGTAGTTACCGAAACCGCCTTGCCAGTAGCTGCCCTTGCTGGAGCCCACCGCTGCGGAGCAGCCGGGGAAGGCGCCATCATTGACGGCTTCCTGGAGCACGCTTTTTACTTTTGAGAAATCGGGTTCGTGGGCAGGGAGCGTGCAGGAGACAAGAATGAGCGGGGCCAAAGCCGTCCATTTCAGGCTATGAGGGAAGGAGGGATTCATGGGGGATATGATAACTCGTATACCGGGAAGCGACCAAGTGACGGCCTCAGAGTCCCAGGAACTCTTCTAGGTTGGTCTCGTAGACCTCGTTGGCCTCAGGGGTAGCCATGTTCAACTGGAATTCGTTGATGACCTTGATCGACATGGCCATCCATTCTTTCCAGCAATCGACGCAGATGGCCTCATGGACCCTCTCGCCGAGATCACCTGAAAAGGGAGGCTTCGCGAGCTGGGCCTTCGTTTTCATGCAGCGTTTGCAGGCAAAGGCACCTTCCTCGATCGCGCCCCCGTCTTCAGACTCGGTAAGTTCCGGGGGCTCGATCCCATGGTCTTTGAGAAGTTCCCGCATGGCATCCCGGGGCATGAATTCACCCCGGTCGTGAGCCATCCTGATCGAGGTCTCGAGAAATTCGATAGCTTCGGGTTTCCTGCCGAGGCAGAGCAGGGTCTCTCCGAGAAACTGCCGCGCAACGCTGTGCTCATTGGTGAGCTCGAGGCAACGTTTCAGGGCGACCTCTGCCTCTTCATAATTTCCAGCCTCCTTGTGGAGCTTTCCGAGGCTGAAGTGAGCCAGCTCGTTTTCAGGGTCGGCTTCTGCCATGTTTGTATAGAGCTTGATCTTGTCGTCGTTTTCCATC
The DNA here is from genome assembly GCA_046582735.1 of Planctomycetota bacterium. Taxonomy (GTDB): domain Bacteria; phylum Planctomycetota; class UBA8108; order UBA8108; family UBA8108; genus UBA8108. The sequence goes on along the minus strand of JAYGDV010000360.1, from coordinate 1,317 downwards.
GCCGCTCCAGCGCATCAGGGGATTTGATTCAGCAGGGTAGTATTGTTCCAGCCTGTTTGCCTCGATACAAGAGTCCATGTTTGCAGGCGACCGGGGGATTGGGGTGCACTGGTTTGCATCCGATAACTCTGCCGGCAGAGGACAGCACACTGCGGCCTGGGGGCCTGGATAGCTTTTCAGGCTGCGATCTCGTGTGATTTGCGGTTTCGGGCGCTAGCAGCCGTTTCTCGACCCGGATGGTAGAGTGTAGATGGATAGTTCCACAGGCACTATTCTCTATCTCCTTTTCAAATTGCCGGCACCACACTTCTGCCGGCGGGAAAACAGCTGAAATGTTAAACAAGAAAATCGTTTTGATCGGTGGCGGCAATATGGGGTATTCGCTCCTGCGCGGCATACTGAAAGCCGGTCTTACGTCGCCTGAGAATTTTACGGTCGTCGATATTCACGAGGGTAAGCTCGCCTCGGTGAAGGAAGAGTTCGGCGTTCACACCGCCACCGAGGCAGTCGGGGTGATACCGGGTGCAGAGATTGTGATCCTTGCCGTCAAGCCCTACACCCTCAACGATGTACTTGATGGACTCAGCGAGGGGGCGTCGCCGGAGCAATTGTTCATCTCAATCGTGGCTGGCGTGAGGGGGGGGTATATCTGCAAGCGCATCGGAAAGAACAACCCGGTGGTTCGCTGTATGCCCAACATCGCTGCGACAGTAGATGCTGCAGCCAGCGCGATCTGCGCCTGCAGTAGCGCCACATCCGAACACATGGAAATTGCAGAAACCATACTCGAAGCTGTTGGCGAGGTGGTCCGGGTCGAAGAGCATCACATGGATGCTGTTACCGGCCTCAGTGGCAGCGGCCCTGCTTATATCTACATGGTTATTGAAGCCCTCTGCGATGGTGGTGTGAAGATGGGATTGCCCAGGGATGTGGCTATGAAGCTGGCTACCCAGACTGTTGTCGGCGCCTCCCGCCTGGTCAAGGAAAGCGGCGAGCACCCGGCAACCCTCAGGGACCAGGTAACCACCCCGGGAGGGACTACGATTGCAGCTGTTCATGAGCTGGAGGAGCGTGGCCTGCGGGCCATGTTGATCAGCGCGGTGGTGACTGCTACCGAGCAGTCGAAGGCTCTCGACAGGGAAACCACCGGCGAAGATTCCTCCCAGGGCTGAGTGCCGGAGTTTTCCCCTCAGGCCCTGACGGCCTCCCTCCGGGTGGCCAGCTCGACCTCGAGCCCGATTACCAGCGCCAGCAGGGGCAGCTCGGCGATGTTCTCAGGCAGCGCGACCCTGTAGCTTCCATCCCCGGCAGGCTCTT
>JAYGDV010000329.1:0-5189 GCA_046582735.1 Planctomycetota bacterium | reverse complement strand
CGCTTGAAGTTGTATTGAAAACACCTGGGCTTGAGGGACTCAAGTGCTTACTGGCCGCTTGGGGGTATCTGCGTCCGGCGGACCGTGAGGGTTTACCTGAAGGGCTTGATTTGCTCTCAATCAGCAAATTTGCAGCCCCCTTGGCGATCTGGACCTGATTCGATAACGTACATGTGTACTAGATGAGACAAGTGGCGTTGGCCGGGGCACTGGATGATCTGTCCAGTGTTGAGTCGACTTCAGTTTGCGGGCTACCGCAGGCTGAATCGGCGACCTGCGGCACCTGTTTGCTCCTTAACTGTTCATTGCTATGCCAGCCGACTTGAAAGCCGCTCAATCCTCTGCAGGAGATTCTCGTCCAGGTGCTTGCGGCTCTAGATTACATCCACTCCCGGGAACTTGTCCACCGCGACCTGAAACCCCAGAACATCCTCGTCTGCGGCAGCGGAGAAAAACCTCTCGTCAAGCTCATCGACTTCGGTCTCTCCCGGGCAGCCGGAGCCGGCAGTAGTGAAATATCGGGAACGATTGAGTACCTCAGCCCGGAAAGCCTGAAGGGCGAAGCGCTGACACCCCGCAGTGACCTCTACTCCTTCGGAATCATCCTGTGGGAGATCCTCACCGGCGAGCCTCCCTTCCGCGGCAAGCAGGCCGAGGAAGTCATCCGCGCTCATCTCGAGAACCCGCCCGGCAACCCGGAGGCTGTCGCGGAACCCTACCGGGAACTGGCCCTGCAGCTGCTGGAAAAAGATGCCCGGGACAGGCCTGTTTCAGCAGAAGAGGTTCGCCGGTCGCTTCCGGGCGCTGCAGAGCGCGGCCGGTCCTCACTGCCGGCATTCTCCTCTGTCTTCGTGGGAAGGGAAGAGATCCTCACCCGGCTCCTGGAGCTCCTGGCGAACACTGGCGGAGAGGGGCCCGCCGGGGCGCTCCTCCTGGGTCCGACCGGGATGGGCAAAACACGGCTGCTGCGCGAGCTGCAGGTCCGGGCACAGGTTCGGGACGCAGCGATCCACCTGGAAACCTGCCGGGAGGGAGATGGCCCCGGCGCACTCCTTTACAGGCTGCTCGAGCGCATCGCGGCTGAAAAAGACGACGAAGATGAACTCCTCCCGCAACTCGAGGCGTTCCTGCTCGACCTGCAGGAAGACCCATCCCCCACCGCCGCCGGAGCCTCCCTGGAAAGTTTCCATTTCCGGGTCACAAACCTTCTCGACGAAATCGCCCGGCAGCAACCCTGCTCTATTGTCATCGACGACCTGCAATGGGCCGACAGCCTCAGCCTTCACACCCTCGCCTACCTTGCACGGCGAACCGCGCAGGAAGGCGGCGCGCGGCGACTGCACCTCTTTCTCTCCTGCCGGCTGGATGGGGAGGACGACCTGGTGTTTACCCGCACTCTCGAGAACATCTTCGATCTTCCCACCGCCCTGGAGAGAATCAGCCTCGATGGACTCGCCGTCGAAGAGGTGTCTGCCTACACCCGGCGCCTGCTCGGGCACAGCGCCGGGATTCCCGAAGAAATGCAGGCACGCCTGCACCACGACACCGCCGGAAACCCCTTCTATATCGAAGAATATCTCCGATTGCTCGGAGAGCTGGGCGGATTCGAGCGCCGTGGAGCCACCTGGACGCTCAAGGCCGGCATCGAGGCTCCCATTCCCAGTTCGCTTGAAGACGCAGCCAGGAGGCGTCTCGAGAGCCTCAGCGGCCTCAGAAAACAGGTCATTGAGGCCGCTGCGGTGCTGGCGAGGCCCTTCACCTCCAAGGAACTCTATTCCTTGATCGCCTATGAAAATGACACCGGCGAGGCGGGCGACCCGGACACCATTCGCCCCGCTCTCGATGGGGTTGTTCTCGACCAGCTGCTCAAACGGGAAGGAAGCCACTTCGCCTTTGCCCATGCCGCACTCGAGCAGGCATCCTATGCATCGCTTGAAAAAGAGAAGCGCTGCCGTCTGCACACCGTGGCAGCCGGCTGGCTTCAACAGGAACACTCCGGCACAGGTGAGCCCCCGCTGGAAGAGCTGGCTCGCCACCTGTTCTTCTCCGACCACCCCGAAAGCTCCCGCGACCTCCTGGAGAGCGCGGGGCGCCGTGCCCTGCGCAGGGGTGGGCTCCGGGAGGCGGCCACCTGGCTTGACCGCGCCCTGCAGGTCAGCACCGCACCCCCCCAACGGTTTTCCTGCCACCTCCTGCGTGAAGAGGTCTGGGGACGCCTGGGTGAAAAAAATCAACAACTCGAAGAGCTCGGCCACCTGCGTGAGCTTGCAGACGAGCTCGGCGATACCGCGCAGGCCGGCGAGGTCACCTTGCGGGAGGCCCTGTACCTCGACTCCATCGGCAAACGGAGGCAGGCCCTCGAAAAGCTGGATGAAATGCTCGGGTCCGGGGCCGCATCGGGCTCTCTGCAGGTCCGGCTCCTGAGTCGAAGGGGGATGTTCCAGCTCTTCCTGGCACAATATTCCGATGCGGAGAGCTCCCTGGAGGAGGCTCTGCAGGCGGCGGAAGAGATGGAGGACCTCGAGCTCCGGGCCGAGTGCCTGCAGCTGATGGGCTCGGGGCATTACCTGCAGGGGGTCTACGATAAAGCGCTGAAGGAGATGGAGGGCGCGCTGGCGATCCGCCGCCAGCTCGGTGACGCCCAGAGAGCCGGCGCCCTCGAATCAAATATCGGCCTTATCCACCTGGACCGGGGGGAGCTCGAGGCCGCGGAGGAGTACTTCAAGGGCTCCCTGAAAACCTTCCGGCGAATCGGGCTGCGCAGCGGCGAGGCCGGCAACCTGGTCAACCTCGGGCTTGTCTACACCGAGATGGGGCGCCTGGAGAGAGCCCTCGACTTCATCAGCGAGGCGCTGCAGATCCGCCGCGAGCTGGCCAACCGCCAGGGCGTCGGAACCGATCTCGGCAACCTCGGGGCAGTCTGGCTGCGGATCGGAAAATTTGAGAAGGCCGAGCCGCTGTTGAAGCAGGCCGTCAAAATAGCTGCTGAGGTTGAAAACAAGCCGTCCCTTGCGATCAACGAATGCCGCCTGGCATCCATTGCCACCTCCAGGGGAGAAACCGTGGAAGCGCAGAAACATCTCGAACGCGCCCGGGATGTTGCGGCCGAGGGGGGTGGCCGGCGGCAGAAGCTGGAGGCCTGCATGGCGGCGGCCCGCCTTCACCTGCAGCGGGATGAAGCCGTCAAGGCGCTTGGCGAGGTTGATTCAGCCCTCGAGATTGCCACCGAGGCCGGAGCCAGAAATTCCATCATTGAAGGGCTGGCTCTTCGGGCGGCTATTCTCATCGAGAAGAATGCTCTCGAGGAGGCTGCCGAAGTCTCAGGCAGGGCCGTCGCCATGCTTGATGAACAGCCCGGCTGGCTCGAGTGTTCCCAGGAGGCGTGGTTTATCCACCACCGGGCTCTCACAGCGCTCCATTCCAGCGGCCGGAAAGCCGGTGATCCGGATGCCGCCCTGAGAAGAGCCTATACACTCCTTCGAGAAAAAGCGGACGCCTTCGAAGACCCCGAACTGCGCAGTGCCTTCATGGAGGGGATTGCCCTGCACAGGAGAATCGACCGCAACCACGCCGAGCTGCTGACCCGCATGAGGGTCGAGGCCGATGCCCGGGAGCGGTCCTTCTACGAAATCGCCAAGAGCCTTCACTCCATTGTTGACCTCGACCCCCTGCTCGACCACCTCCTGGAGCTTGCCATAGAAACCACGCGTGCCGGCAAGGGCCTGATCCTGCTGCGCGACCGCGACAGCTCACTGACGATCCGCGCGGTTCGGGGCATGCAGCACGAATCCGTAACCGATGCTACCGAGATCTGCCAGAGCGTCATCGAGGATGTAACGGCCGGCGGCAACCCGGTGCTCGCCACCGACGCCAGCTCCGACGAACGCTTTCGCGAGCGCGACAGCATTATCTCCTTCAATATCCAGACCCTGATGTGCGTACCGCTGAGCGTGCGCGACGAGGTTCTCGGGGCTGTGTACGTAGATGGAAGGGGCACTGAGAGCTTCTCAACTGATGACCTCGACTTCCTGGTTTCCTTCGCCCAGCTTGCCGCCATCGCCATCGACAATGCCAACCTGATGAAGAGCCTGAAGCAGGAAAACCTCTACCTCAGGAAGGAGGTGGAAACCCGCTACCGGTTTCAGAACCTGGTCTGCAACTCCGAAGCGATGCAGCAACTCGCACACCTCCTCGAGAAGGTCTCCCGGTCCGACGTCAGCATCCTGGTGACCGGAGAAACCGGCACCGGCAAGAGCATGGTTGCCCGTGCGGTCCACTATGCCAGCACCCGCAGCGCAAAACCCTTCGTCACGGTAGATTGCGGCGCACTGCCGGAGAACCTGCTCGAAAGCGAACTCTTCGGACACCTCAAGGGTGCCTTCTCCGGGGCGGTACACGACCGCACCGGGCTCATCGAAGAGGCAGATGGCGGGACCCTCTTCCTCGATGAGATCTCCAATACCACGCTCGACCTGCAGGCCAAGCTGCTGCGCATTCTGCAGGAGGGCGAGATCCGCAAGGTGGGAGAAAACAAGCTGCGCAAGGTGGATGTAAGGATCCTCGCAGCAACCAACACTCCGATCCGCGAAGCGGTTGAGAAGGGTTCCTTCCGGGAAGACCTCTTCTACCGTCTGAATGTTGTTCCCGTCGAGATGCCGCCCCTTCGTGAAAGAAAGGAAGACATCCCGACCCTGGCCATGCTCTTTCTCGAGAAGGCCTGTGAGCGCTCGGGCCGGCAGCTGATGAGCTTTACCGAGGATGCCATGGCCCTGCTGGAGGTGGCGCCCTGGAGGGGCAATGTGCGCGAGCTGGAAAACTCTGTGGAGAAGCTCGTGATCCTGGCGGAGGGCGATCGCATAGATGCCGAGTCTCTCGGCCTCATCCTGCCCGGCCTCGAGGCTGAAAAACAGACAGTGAAGGAGCGGGCCACCCCGATGCCCAGTGCCGCTGCTGAAGGCGAACTGCCCCGGCTCGATGATTTTGACCGGCAATGGCAGGATGCCGAACGCAGCTACCTGCTCGAACTCGTTGAAAAGGCTGCCTGGAATCTCTCGGCGGCAGGCCGCCTCGCCGGTGTCCGCAACCGCAACACCCTCGTTTCACGGCTCCGCAAGCACGGCATCCGAAGACCAGGAAAAGAAAAATGACTACGGACAGCGACACGATCCGACAAGATCGGAAGAGCGTCG
>JAYGDV010000327.1:0-2975 GCA_046582735.1 Planctomycetota bacterium | reverse complement strand
ATCCAGGACAACGTCTACCAGGACCAGTTCACCGGCGGCGCGATGGGCGTCTATCCCGGAACCGACCGGAAGCTCACGCCGAAAAAGGGTCCCCTGATGCTGCAGGGCGACCACGGCAAGGTCTGGTACAAAAACATCCGCATCCGCCCACTTTGCACTGCGGAGGGATGGACTTCGCTCTGGAACGGCAAGGACCTGAGCGAATTCACCGCGAAGAACAGTCGGCGCGCCAAGAAGGGCCTGCTCTGGGGCGTAGAGAACCACGCCTTCACCAACACCACCGCCGGCGGTGGTGGTCACGACATCTGGACCAAGAGCTCTTACGGCAACTTCCTCGCTTTCTACCAGTACCGCAGCGATCCGAAAGTTCACGGCGGCAACAGCGGCTTCTACCTGCGCGACCAGTGGGAAATCCAGATTCACGGGCCGCAAGGTGGCGGCAAGAAGGAGGGCAAGCATGGCGACGGAGCGCTCTACTCCTACTATCCCCCGGCTCGTCTTTCCAATAACGGGAAAAACCGCTGGAACACCATGTGCGTCAAGCTGGTCGACAATAAGATCACCGTCTGGCAGAACGGCATCCTCATCCACGACAACACGTCGGTGCCCTCGCGAACCGACAACCACCGGGTTAAACCGCCGGTCTTCAGCAAGGCGCCCTTTAAGCTCCAGGGAGACCATGGAAAGGTCTGGTTCGCAAACATGAAGATCCGCCCCCTCCCGGACAGCAAATAGCCCGGACCGCGGCCATTATCCCTGAAACCAGAAACCACACCTTCGCCAAGGAGCCTTAAACATGTCGCGGCTGATCCTGACGCTTTTCCTGTTCATAATCGCATTCATCTCGAAACCGGCAACAGCAGAAGACTGGTCGCACTTCAGGGGGCCCGATGGCTCCGGCGCCACCAGCGCGAAGGGGCTGGCCCTGACCTGGGGCGATGGAAAGAACATCCGCTGGCAGGCCAAGCTTCCCGGGCGCGGGGCATCGAGCGTCATCATCGTCGGCAAGCGCGCCTTCATCACCTGCTACAGCGGCTACGGCCTCAACAGCAGGGAACCCGGGAAACAGGGCGACCTGAAGCTCCATGTGCTCTGCTACGATGCAGAGAGCGGCAAGCCGCTCTGGGACCAGTCATTCTCCTCCGCTGCAACCGTCCGCGATTACCGGGGTTTCGTCGCCCTGCACGGCTACGCCTCTTCAACGCCCGCAAGCGATGGCAAGGCTGTCTATGCCTATTTCGGCGCCAACGGGCTGGTTGCCTACGATCTCGACGGCAAGCTGTTGTGGCGGAAAAAACTCGGCAGCAAAACCCACAGCTTTGGTACAGCAAACTCTCCTGTGCTTCATGAGGGCCTGGTGATCGTCAACGCCGCCGTAGAGAGCGGCCGGATTGTCGGCCTTGACAAGAAGACCGGCAAGATCGCCTGGGAGGCCGGGGGAATCGAGCGTTCCTGGAACACCCCCTCCCTCGTCAAGGCCTCCAGTGGAAGAGTTGAGGTCATCGTCAACACCAAGGGTAAGCTGCGCGCCTACGACCCGAAGACCGGTGACAAGCTATGGACCTGTTCTGCGATCAATGACTACATCTGCCCCAGCGTGATCTCACACGATGGAACGGTCTATGCCATCGGTGGGCGCAGCGCCACTGCCGTTGCCGTACGGGCCGGCGGCAAGGGCGAGGTAGAGCCCCTCTGGAAAACCAGCGCCGGCTCAAACGTCTCCTCCCCCGTCTACTACAAGGGCAACCTCTACTGGGTGAGCGACAAGGGAATCGCCCATTGCCTCGATGCGAAGACCGGCAAAATCGTCTACCAGGAACGCCTCAAAAATACCGGGCGGGTCTATGCCTCGGTCCTGCTGGCCGAAGACCGCCTCTATGCCGTCAGCCGCGAAAAGGGCACCTGGGTCCTCGCCGCACAGCCGGAGTTCAAACAGCTGGCGCACAACGTATTCGAATCCGATGGCAGCGTCTTTAACGGCAGCCCGGCCATCCTGGGTGGCGCCATCTACCTCCGCTCCGATGAGAAGCTCTACTGCATCGGCAAGGGAGATAAAAAGACGCGGCTTTAACCTTCGCCTGGCGAAAACACTTGTCCCCCGCGGGTCTCTTCATGAAAAAAACACCTCTTCTTTTGTCCGCTCTCATAACCCTGCTGGCCTGCGAGGGCTCCCGGGCGGAGGACTTCCTCAGCCGGGTAAAACACGGCCACGCTGACTCTGGCGGAGTGAAAATCCACTACGCCACCCTCGGCGAGGGGGCCCTGGTGGTCATGCTCCACGGCTTCCCGGACTACTGGTACACCTGGCGCCACCAGATGGCGGCTCTCAGCGACACCCACCAGGTCGTGGCCATCGACATGCGGGGCTATAACCGCAGTGACAAACCCGCCGGGGTGAAAAACTACAAGATGGAGCTCCTGGTTTCGGATGTGCTGGCGGTCATCCGGCATTTCAAAAAGGAAAAGGCCGTTATCGTCGGCCATGACTGGGGCGGGGCGGTCGCCTGGAACTTTGCCATGGCCCATCCGGAAGCCTGCGACAAGCTCATCATATTGAACCTCCCCCACCCCTGGGGGCTCGGCCGCGAGCTGGCGAACAACCCCGACCAGCAGAGAAACAGCCAGTATGCCCGCAACTTCCAGAAGCCCGGGGCGCACAAAAAGCTCTCGGCCAGGGGGCTGTCAGGATGGGTCAAGGACAAGGCTGCGAAAGAAAAATACCGGGCGGCCTTCGAGCGTTCCGATTTCGAGGCCATGCTCAACTACTACAAGGCGAACTATCCCCGCGAACCCTACAAGGCTCCCGAAGGAGCTCCTCCCAGGGTGAAGGCCCCGGTGCTGATGTTCCATGGCCTGAAGGACTGGGCCCTGCTGCCGGGGGCCCTCAACGACACCTGGAAATGGCTGGACAAGGACCTGACGCTGGTAACGGTCCCCGGCTCAGGCCATTTCGTTCAGCAGGATGCGGCAGAGAC
>JAYGDV010000198.1:0-7969 GCA_046582735.1 Planctomycetota bacterium | reverse complement strand
GAAGCCGACCTGCGGGGAATCACCTCCTACCTGGTCGGGCCCGGGCAGAATCGGTTCGCGGTGCTCGGAGGATCCGGAAGAATCTACCAGCTCGAACAGGTCATCCCCGAGGTCATTCCTCCCAACGAGCTCTCCTGCCGCCTGAGCGTTACGGGGGAGGTCCTGCTCAGCTGGACCAACAATGGCTCCGGTCCCGATCGCGCCTACGAGGGATCCATCCAGCTTCTTCGCAATGGCGTTGCCTTTGACACCATCCCCGGCAACAGAACCACCTATGTCGACTCCACTCCCATCACCGGCCTGTCAAGCTATTCTCTCAGGGCAGCCGAAGATGGCTCTTTTGGCGAGTCCGGCTGTGAATGTTCGACGGTAGTCGGCCCGGGCGGGGTGATCAACTGGACAACCTCACCCACCGGGGGGTGCTACGATCTCACCCTGGTTCCGGACAACGAGAAGATCTACCTCACCGACCATTCCACCGGTACGATCTCGATCCTCGAGGAAGACCTCAGCGAGGCCGCACAGGACAGCTTTCCCAGCCCCTGGGCAAACCCGGGTGGAATCACCTTTGTTCCGGCCATCGAGCTTGGCTTCCCACCCCGGGTTTACGAAGACTTCCTTGCCATTGCCAACACATCAGATAACCGGCTGCGACTTGCAAGCCTCGCCAACCCGGAGTCAGGCACCACCATCAGCCTGCGTTTCCCAACCGAGATTGACAACCCGGTGATCGGCGGACTGACCTATATTCCAGCCACCCAGAACTTCGTGGCCACCGAGAAGAGCACCAGGGAAATCTATATCTTCAGGAACAATGGGAACCTGGTTCGCTCCTGCACTCCTCCCAGCCTGTTCATCGATGTCGATATCGCCTCCGGGGTGACCTACGACCCGATCCGCGACACCTTCCTCATCGGCTTTGAAGATGGAGTCGTACGCGAGCTGTATACCACCGGGCCTCCCGGGACCTGCCCCCTTACTGCCCCAAGCTTTGAAATCAGCATGGAGGCGGTCGGGACGGCCTACGACCAGGCGAATCACCTCGGCGGAATCCAGATCTCGGAAAATACCCTGCTGCTTTGCCTGCCGGGAAACGGAACCGTTTTCAGGACGCTGCTGTTCCCCTTCGGCCCTGACTTTACCAGGGGTGATTTCGACCGTGACTTCGATGTCAACGTAACCGATGCGGTTTCCATCGCGCACTACCTGTTCCTGCAGGGACCGGCGCCTGTATGCATGGACTCTGCCGACTCTAACGATGACGGGCTGATCGATATTTCAGATCCTGTCTACCTGCTGTTCTACCTGTTCATCGGGAACAGTCCACCACCCCCGGCCCCCTTCCCCGAGGCTGGAATCGATCCCACCTTCCGGGATAACCTCGGCTGCCAGGAGTGAAGAGGAGATAGCTATGACCAGAAATAACCGTAATTTAATTTTCAGCTTCACCCTCGCCGCACTGGCGCTCCTGGCCGGATCTTCCGGCGCTCCCCTCGCCGCGGCGAACGTACTGCAGGTCGGCTACGCCTCCGGCAGCCCGGGCGACAACAGCGTCCATATGACGATCACCGCCTCCAATGATGAGCCCATTCACGGCTACAGCCTGGCGCTGACCTGGCCGACAGAGGCACTGCAGCTGACCGATATCGGCGTCTGCGGAACCCATGTCGTGGAGCTGGAACCCGAATTCGTCGCCCCGCAGATCGACAACGAGCTTGGAATCGCCCAGCTGGGCGTCATTATCGAATTCGACTCTCCCACCGGGGAAAACTACCTCGAGCCTCTCTCGCCGCAGGATTCCCCCAGGATCGTAGCCCGGCTGAGCTTCCATGTAAGGCCAGGGGCCGGCGGCGGGCATTACCCGGTCAACCTCGTCGATGGCATCGGCAACCCTGCCACCTACAACCGGTTCACCAATGCAGGCAACAGCATCGAGCCCGACCTGAAAAACGGGACCTTCTTCGTAAAGGGAGAAAACGCGCTGTCGCTCGACCGCAAGCTGGTTTTCTGCGGCGCCACTCCACAGGTTGTCATCCGGGCGCTTTCAAGCCACCCCGATCCACTTGACGGTTTCTCGATCGGGATATCCTATGACTGCGACACCCTGGAGCTCGACCCGGAGAACGCGGTGCTGGGATTTGACGTGACCGCCGCACTCGGGAACCAGGTCGAGCTCTTCCAGACGGACGTCGACCTGCTCAACGGCCCGCTCGGCTGCCGCTCCCGGACCGGGGTCATTTTTGACCGGGTACCTCCCTTCCTCGGACAGAACCTGCTGCCCTCGACGAACTCGCCTCCCTCCCAGGAGCTCATGCGCTATACCTTCCGTATCAGGAACAACGCGGTTGACTGCGCCACCACCGAGAAGCTTGACCTGCTGCTGGAGGAGCTGGACCAGCCCGGCTCACTGAACAATGCCTATATTGTCGGCGCCAGCAGCATCACGCCGATGCGCGAACACGGAAAGATCTACTTCTGCACCGGGACCCTGCGCGGACGCGTCGTGGACGCCGTCACCGGCGCAGGCCTCGGAGGTGTCCGGGTGGTAACCCGCCCCGAAGGCGTCAGCGCGACCTCCGCAGGCAACGGAGCCTTTGTCCTGCCTGATATGCCCCCCGGGGAATACGCCCTCGAATACGAAAAGGACGGCTACTATTCCACCGGCCTTCTCGAGGTGTCGGTGGGCTGTGACAACGACAATGTCGCCGAGGAGAGGGGACTCTACGAAATCCCCCCGAACTGCCCCCCACCGGAAGGGAGCTTCCGCCGGGGCTTCATCAACTCCGATGTGCGCTCCGACCTCTCCGACGCCATCAGCATCTTCAACTACCTCTTCAGGGGTTTCTCGCCGCCTGAATGCACTGCCGGCGCCGATGTCAACGCCGACAACCGCCTCGACATCTCCGACGGAATCTTCATGCTGAACTTCCTCTTCGGCAACGGGCCGGCGCCCTATTCGCCCTACGAGGAATGCGGCATCGACCCCGACAATACGCTCGACTGCATCCGCTCCTACGCCTGCGAGCAGTGATGCCTACCTGAGGACATCGACCTTGTCTTCCTGCTCCCAGGGAAGCTCGGGACGGCCGAAGTGACCGTGCCTGGCCGTATCGAGATAGATCGGTCGGCGCAGGTTGAGCGTCTCGATGATTTCCTTCGGGGTCAGCGGGAAATGCTGGCGAACCAGTTTCTCGATTTCCGCCTTCGGCTTCTTACCGGTACCCTGCGTATCGACAAGAACCGAGCAGGGCTCCGCCACGCCAATGGCATAGGAGAGCTGCACCTCGCAAATCTCCGCCAGGCCCGCAGCGACGATGTTCCTGGCGATATAGCGCGTCATATAGGCGGCGCTGCGGTCAACCTTGCTGGGATCCTTGCCGCTGAAGGCGCCGCCGCCGTGGCGGCCACGGCCACCGTAGGTGTCGACGATAATCTTGCGCCCGGTGAGGCCGGTGTCCCATGCGGGGCCGCCTTTGACAAATCTCCCGGTCGGGTTGACATAGATAACGGTCTTGGCATCGAGGTAATTCCCCGGCACCACCTTTCGAATCATCTCTTCGATCTTCGGCCTGATATCACTTTCGAGATCAGCCTCGGGGGTGTGATGAGTCGAGATAACGACCGTGTCCACCCGCGCCGGTTTCCCATCGACATATTCGACGGTGACCTGTGATTTTCCATCGGGCCTGAGAAAACACAGCTCACCGGTCTCGCGCGCCCTTGCCAGCTCATCGACAAGCTTGCGGGCGAGCGCGATCGGCAGGGGCATGTACTCAGGAGTCTCGTTGCAGGCAAAGCCGAACATCATCCCCTGGTCGCCGGCGCCCTGGTCACTGTGGAGCCCCTTGCCCTCATCAACGCCCTGGGCGATATCCTTGGACTGATCGTGAACAGCCGAGAGAACGGCGACATCATCATAGTGAAAACCGATATCGGGATGGATATAGCCGATCTCCTGGATCGCCAGGCGCGCCACCTTGTCGAAATCGCAATAGCCCTGGGTGGTGATCTCCCCTGCGACAAGCGCCAGTCCCGTGGTAACCAGGGTTTCAACCGCCACCCGGGAGGTGGGGTCCTGCCTCAGAAGGTCATCCAGAATAGCATCGCTGATCTGGTCAGCCACCTTGTCGGGGTGCCCCATTGTCACCGATTCTGAGGTAAATAGGGTTCGTTCAGCCATGTCCTGTTCCTGTCAAAAACACCGGTTTTGCCGGGGCGAGCTGGGCTGGGGGACCGATGCTGCCGCCTGCAGGTTGATTCAAGAAGGGCGGATTCTATCAATTACCGCCGGGCATGGAAAGGGGCAATGCCCTGGCAATCCACTGAATATGGCGTTCGATGGAGCCCGAGAGCCCCGAAAAGGCACATCCCGCCTTTTCTCCCATTCTTGAGCGCTCCTGCCCGTCCACAAGGAGGTCCCCAAGCGCTTTTTCCAGTTCATCTGCATCCGCGGCCAGGATAGCCGCCTGCTCCTCGAGCAGCAGAGCGACCTCGTCCGCAAAATTCTCCGTATGCGGCCCGAAGAGCACAGCCTTTGACAGGCTGGCTGGTTCAAGAACATTGTGTCCTCCGTGGGGAATAAAGCTGCCACCGACCACCGCGAGATCGGCGATGGAATAGAACCTCTCGAGCTCACCGACAGTATCCACCACCAGCACCGAATCTCCCAGCGGTCCCCCGGCCCCCGCCCTCCATTCACTCCACCTGGTAAAGGTTCGCTGCCTGGCATCCTGCCCGCTCCAGCTGCCGGGCTCCTCGCCCTCGAGACGCTCAACATGGCGCGGAGCCAGCACGAGGCGCAGCTCCGGATGGATGGCCTCCAGGCGCGAGATAATACCCAGCAGGAGGGTCTCCTCCCCGGGATGTGTGCAGCCTCCCACGATCACTCTCTCTCCCCCGTTCCAGCCCAGTCTCCCGCGCAGCTCATCCGCATCGGCGGCGGTAACACCCACCACGCGGTCGTGCTTCAGGTTGCCCAGCACCTCGATCCTGCCGGGCTCGACACCCAGGGCCTCGAAGCGCCCGGCATAGACCTCGTTCTGGGCGGCCACCCTGTCGACCAGGGAGAACAGCCAGCGGCCGAGGAAGCCGGTGCGCACGTAACGGTCGGAAGAGCCGCCGCTGAGGCGGCCATTGGCGACCATGACCGGGATCCCCCGTCTCCTGGCCGCGAGCAGGAAATTCGGCCACACCTCCAGCTCCAGCAGCACAAGCGCATCGGGGCGACGGCGGCTGAAGGTCCGGGCCACGCAGGCGGATAGATCGATCGGGGCGTAGAATACCTTTGTCGAGGGGAGCCTCTTTCGCGCGGTATCGAAACCGGTAGGCGTCGACACCGACAGGGAGACATCCCAGCCTTCAAGATGACGCTCGAGCGCCTCGATCAGCGGGGCCGCCGTGAGCACCTCCCCCACCGAGACCGCGTGGACCCAGAGTGAGCGGGAGTCTCCTTCGCGACGCTCAACTGAGCCGAGCTTCTGAAAGAATCCCCGCCGGTACTTCTCACGGGTGAAAAACCGGGAAAGGAAAAGCCAGCCGGGGACGATCAGGGGTGAAAACAGCAGGTAAACAAGATCGCAGAGCCAACTGAGCGGGAGAGTCTTGAAACGGGACATCTGTCAGGACCTCGCAGCTGCGGGTTCGGTGGCGCTTCCATTCCCCCGCCAGGGGCTCAGGAAGCCACGCCGCAACATTTTTTGTACTTCCTGCCGCTACCGCAGGGACAGGGATCATTCCGCCCGACCTTGGGCGCCTTGTTGACGATGGTCTTGACCGGCGCCTGCGCACTGGGGTCACTGGCCTCCTGCATCACCGATGTGGGCTGCTCGCCCGGTGCCAGGTCGGTGTGCTGGAACTCGGCCTCAGCGAGGCCACTGTCAAGCTCCTCCTCGTCCTCCTCCCCCACCTGCACACGCAGGATGAGCTGGCTGACCGAGGCCCTGAAGTTCCCCAGCATCTCATCGAACATCTCATAGCCTTCGCGCTTGTAGGCGATCTTGGGATCGATCTGGGCATATCCCCTCAGGCCGATCGCGTGGCGCAGAGTATCCATGGCGTGGAGGTGATCCTTCCACTTGTCATCGAGCTCCATGAGCATGATAAAGCGCTCCGCCCGCCGCATGTTTTCTTCGCCATTGACCTCGCTGCGGTGCGCATAGGACTCCCTGTAGCCGGTGAATACCTTCTCGCAGATCTCATCGGCTTGGCTGAGCTGGTTTTTCTTGGGATCGAGCTGGAAATCAAGGTCAAGCCCATAGCTCGAACGCAGCCAGTTTTCAAGCTCGCTGACAGGATCGTAGCCCTCGGTCATCTCCCCCCCGGCCTCGACCGCCTCTTCGACAGCCTCCTGGGAGAGAAAATGATGCACCTGGGAGGAGCAGGCTTTTTCCATCATGCCCTGCACCTTCTCTGAAAGCCCTATACCCTCGAGAATCTCCTGGCGGTGATCGTAAACGATCGTGCGCTGCTCGTTCATGACACCATCATATTCGAGGAGGTTCTTGCGGATGTCGAAGTGGTAGGCCTCGACCTTCTTCTGCGCCCGGGCGATTGATTTGCTCACCCATGGGTGGGAGATTTCCTCACCCTCCTTCATCCCGATCTTCTTGAGCATCGCCTGGACCTTCCCGCCGGCAAAGCGGCGCATCAGGTCATCCTCGAGCGAGAGGAAGAAGACCGATGAGCCCGGGTCGCCCTGGCGGGCACAGCGGCCGCGAAGCTGGTTGTCAATGCGACGCGATTCGTGGCGTTCAGTGCCGACCACGTGCAGGCCGCCTTTTTCGACCACACCGGCCCCCAGCACGATATCAGTTCCACGGCCGGCCATATTGGTCGACAGGGTGACCCGGCCGGCCTGCCCCGCCTCAGCGACGATGTCCGCCTCCCTCTCGTGATGCTTGGCGTTGAGAACGTAGTGCTTCACACCATTGCGCTTGAGCATGCCACTGAGCAATTCCGACTTCTCAACCGAGGTCGTACCCACCAGCACGGGGCGACCCTGCCGGGCGACCTCGCCAATCTCTTCAACAATTGCATAGTATTTCTCGCGGGCCGTGAGATAGATCACATCGGGAAAATCTTCTCGGACCAGCGGCTTGTTGGTAGGGATCGCCACCACCGGCAGGTGGTAGATGCGATCGAACTCAACCGCCTCTGTGAGCGCGGTACCGGTCATACCGGAGATCTTCGAGTAGAGCTTGAAATAATTCTGCAGCGTGATGGTCGCCAGGGTCTGGTTCTCGCGGCGAATCTTCAGCCCCTCCTTGGCTTCGACCGCCTGGTGGAGTCCCTCGCTCCAGGTACGCCCCTCGAGAGCACGACCGGTGAACTCATCGATGATCTTCACCTCGCCCTCATCGATGAGATAGTGGTCATCGCGGCGGTAGAGATGATGGGCGCGAAGCGACTGCTCCAGCAGGTGCGGCCATTCCATGTCCTTGCCGACATAGAAGCTCTTCACGCCGACGAGATTTTCGGCCTTCTCGATCCCGGCCTCGGTAAAGACAACCGACCGTTCCTTTTCCTTGACCTCGAAATCCTGCCCCTTCACCAGGCGCTTGGCGACCCGTTCGGCAACATGGTACTTGTCCGTCGATTTCTCCGCCGGGCCGGAGATGATCAGCGGCGTACGCGCCTCGTCAATCAGGATACTGTCGACCTCGTCGACGATAGCGAAATTCCGCCCGCGGCCCTGCACCTGCTGCTCAAGGTAAATCTTCATATTGTCGCGAAGATAGTCAAATCCAAACTCGTTGTTGGTGCCATAGGTAATGTCGCAGGCGTACATCTCCAGGCGCTCAGTGCTGTCCATCTCCGACTGGATCGCGCCGCTGCTCATGCCGAGGAACTCAAAGAGGGGAGCCATCCAATCCCTGTCGCGCTGGGCAAGGTAATCATTGACGGTGACGAGATGCACCCCCTTGGACTCGAGCGCATTGAGGTAACAGGGCAGGGTGGCAACCAGTGTTTT
>JAYGDV010000179.1:0-3310 GCA_046582735.1 Planctomycetota bacterium | reverse complement strand
GACAGGGCCCAGGAATTACTGCGGCGTTTTTATAAATACCGTGAGCAGTTGTTTTTTATCTTCTGGAGGTACAGGGAGGCTGAAAAACCTTCAGACGACCCACTCCTGCTGCGTGCGTTTATAGTCGAATATGCCGCGGGAGTGGTGCTCTTCGAATGCTCTCTGAATTTTGTTCACGGGTTCAGTGAGCCCAATTCAGTTGCCAAGCTGAATGAACCAATCGACAAATGGGGAATTCCAGAGGGCTTCTATAATTTCATCAAGGTCGGGCTTGCCAGCGCAGAAAACATGGCCCTCTTTCGGGAATTCCAGGCGGAATACAAGGGGATGCAGAACAGTCCCCGGGTCATGGCCACCCTGGCCGGGCTTCCGACCTACGAGAGATTCAAGGACGTAATCACCCGGGCCGAAGGGACCATCGTTAAATACGATGCAGGTCAAACCATCCAGACTGCCCGACGTGTGCGGGATGGTATTCGGGACACGAGTGGAGAGGTGATCTACGAGGTGCAGAAAGCCATTTCCTCGTGGATCGGAGATTTCAGAGCCATCAAGATAGAGCCGGCGATCGATGTTCACAGCCAGGAGTTCGAGGAGATCAGGGACAAACTGAAGCCGGGGGACATCCTGCTGGAACGGAGAAATTACTATGGTTCCAACGCCTTTCTGCCGGGCTATTGGCCGCATGCGGCCCTCTACATCGGGACCCCTGAAGATTTACTGGAACTCGGGCTTGCAGGAGATCTTGACGAGCTTGAGAACTTGCTGGGGGAAGGGTTCGGAAAGGATACGGACAAGGCCGGTAAGTTCTGGGGAGATCCGGCCAGGCGTGGAGAGGGGTACGCCAGCCCGGATCTCCACCATGGGCACCCACACGTGATCATCGAGGCCGTCAGCGAGGGAGTGATCTTTTCGTCGCTGGAACACTCGATTGGCGGAGCTGATTCTGTTGCTGTTCTTCGGCCGCTCGTGCCCAGGGACGAGATCATTAAGGCGATCAGGATGGCTTTCAGCCACTGGGGAAAACCGTATGATTTCGAGTTCGATTTTACATCGGTGGATAAGCTGGTTTGTACCGAGGTTGTCTACCGATGCTATGGCGGCAATTCGAGTGAGAGTACGATCAGGTTCATTGTTGATACGATCATGGGACGCCCGACCATGCCGGCTGGCAACCTGGTTCGGAAATTCAAAGAGGACCAGGAGGCCGGCAACCCCCAGCTTGAGTTCATCGCGTTCCTGGAGCCGCCGATGGCGGAGATTCACTTTCGGCTCAAGGTACTGTTTATTGCCTGCTCTTTCTGCGCATTCATGATGGCTCTCCTGATTTGCCACCTGGGAGTGAAGACTCTCAAGAGGCGCCTGGTGTTCGTGATTCTCCTGGTCGTCTTCGCGCTCCCGGCCTTCAATTTCTATCGTGGTATCGGTATGGATGGGGATAGAAACAGCGGCGAGGCTATTTTCAAGAAGGAAGAAGATTTCATCAGGACACTGGACTTGAAGGGGCTGACCTGGTGGAACCAATTGGAGTCAGGATGAGAGTCTGAACTGAAGATTGTCTTTATTGAATATGCCAAAGGACGGTGATATGGCTGAATCTCCCGCTAATGCTGACCCTGCCTGCTCGGTCGATGTACACACGCATATTTTCTGCTGGGGGGAGAATCCCGAGGAAGGCTACCTGTCGGACCGTACCCGCAATATGTGGAAGACGCGCCTGATCCTGAAAATGTCAGGAATCCTGAAGGAGAAGGGAGAAACGATCAGCGAGAAGATGCGCAACCGGCTGATCCGTCACATCCAGACCTCGGGTCTTGATTACGCGGTGGTGCTGGCGCAGGACGCCGTCTACCACGAGGACGGCTCACGTAACGACCCCGACACGCATTTTTATGTTTCGAACGATCACGTCTTCAGCCTGGCGAAGGAATGCCCACAGGTCCTGCCGGGCTGCTCCATCAACCCGATCCGCAGCGACGCCCTGCAGGAGCTGGAGCGCTGCCGGGAAGCGGGGGCGCGCCTGGTCAAGTTGCACACGGCGATACAGGGCGTTGATCCATCGCGCGCGGAGTTCGATCCGTTCTACAAGCTGGCCAACGAGCTGGGCGTGGTGCTGATGTTTCACACCGGCTGGGAGCATTCCTGCAAGGTGATCTCGCAGCAATTTACCGACCCGCTGAAGCTTGAGCGTCCGCTCGACCATGGCGGGCCGGTGATCGCCGCTCACTGCGGCAGCTGCGCCTGGTACGACAAGGAACAATACTACCCCCGGTTTGTCGAGATGATGAACCGCTACGAGAACCTCTTCGGCGATACGGCTATCATGGCGAGTGTGAATCGCTGGTTTTCACTGAGGAAATTGAGCCGCGAAGAGCAATGGTTCAAGGAGCGCATCCTGCATGGCAGCGATTATCCATTTCCCCCTGCCCGCCTGCCCTTCCTGTTTCGCACCGGACCTTTTCCCCGGGCGCGGAAAAACCCGCTCGACCTCGACCTGAGGATCAAGGATACCTTCAAGTTCGGGCCGGGCTATGCCAGCCGGGTGCTCGAGCTGCTCGGGGTGGAGCAGGGTTCTCCAACTGGATCTCCGCCGCCGACCCCTTCCGGCGAGAACCCTGGATAGGCGACAGATCCCCGGTTTCAGTCCTCATCGACATCTGCATCCGGGGGCAAGGGGGGAGGCACAGGTGGGTGGGGAGAGGACAGGGTGTCCCCGGCTTCCGCCTTACGGGCTTCTTCCCGTTTCTTAGCCTTCTTTTTTTTGCGTTTTAGTCTTTTCTTGCGAACGGCATCATCCCTGGCCCACCTGGCCCATTTCTTAAACCGGACATAGGCTCCCAGGCTTATCAGTCCGAATAAAATAGCGGGAACAATCCAAAGGCCTTGCCATGTTGTGAGCATGAGAAACACCCCGCAGAGGCCGCCGCTGCCGCAAATCAGGGAGGCTGTAAGAGAATGTACCGGGACGAAAATGTCGGCCTGGCCACAGTTTGAGCAGGTTTTTTTCCCTCCTGTTACAGAGATCTTCCTGTATGTCCGGCAGGTTTCGCACCAGGGTGTCTTGGAGTTGCCGAAGCCGGATCTTTTCGAGTGTTCTTTTTTCAGGGTTCAATTTCCAGCCTGCGTTGAACTGCCACCGTAAGGCTTAGTCCTTCCAGGGTCATAGAATTTGTCTGGTCTTTCGGGATCAGCCGGAATTCGCATCCGGTGGCAGTGGCGGTGGTGCCGAAGACCGCTCCTTGGTCCGGGGTTTGAAGCTGCGGGGCTTTCCCTGTTTCCTGCCGATTTTTTCCCGGCGCTTTTTTCTTTT